>JAJYGE010000509.1 GCA_021785155.1 Planctomycetota bacterium | reverse complement strand
TTCCGATCTCCTTTAATCATATCCGTCAGTGATTTCAGCGGACGATTGGAGGCCCCCAGCACTGGGCGGCGGCAGCGACCATTATCAAAAAGCGAATCGACAGCCTGCTGCAACATCCGCTTTTCATTACGAATAATGACTTCCGGCGCATTGAGATCCATGAGCTTGCGCAGGCGGTTATTGCGGTTGATGATGCGGCGGTAGAGATCATTAAGATCGCTGGTGGCGAAATTTCCGGATTCCAGCAATACCAACGGCCGCAGGTCCGGAGGAATAACCGGAATGACTTCAAAAATCATCCAGTCCGGCTTGTTCTGGGATTGACGAATCGCCTCGACTATTTTCAGGCGTTTTGTGAAGTCTTTGGTTTTTTGTTTGCTATTGGTGGTTTCGATGCCCTCGCGAATCTGCGCGGAAAGTTCCACGAGGTTCATGGCATTGAGTAACGAGCGCACGGCGTCGGCACCCATTTCCGCCTTGAAGGCGTCGCCATATTTGTCACGGGCGTCACGATGTTCTTCTTCCGTGAGAAGCTGTTTTTTCTTCAACGGAGTGGTGCCTGGATCCGTGACGCAATAGTCTTGATAATAAACCACTTTTTCCAGATCGCTGGTTTTCATGTCCAGAAGGTTGCCCAGGCGACTGGGCATGGCCTTAAAAAACCAGATATGAACAATCGGCGCGGCAAGACTGATATGACCCATGCGTTTGCGCCGCACCCGGCTATGGGTTACCTTCACGCCGCAGCGATCACAAATAACACCCTTGTATTTCGTGCCTTTGTATTTTCCACAGGCGCATTCCCAATCCCGTTCCGGGCCGAAAATGCGTTCGCAGAATAGCCCGTCGCGTTCCGGGCGATAGGTGCGGTAGTTGATCGTTTCGGGCTTTTTAACTTCGCCAAAGCTCCAGGAACGAATATCGTTCGGGCTGGCCAAGGCGATTTTTACTGCGCCGTAGTCATTAATTCGATCATAAACTGCTGTTTCAGCCATGGTTAAAACTCCTTAAAAAGGGAGAAATTACGTCAACTTAATTACCGGTCGTAAGGGTCTTCCGGCAGTACCGGCACCAAAAGTAGATTCGGTGCCTTTTTTTCATGATCACGAATATCCTCTTCAGTGTCGGCCAACCGCATGCTGTAGTCATAAGAGCGCACATTCAATTTGTCAGGCTCGACCATGACATACCAATAAGCGCCGTCCCGCACTGCTTCGGTCGCTGCCAAGCGATATCGCCGCGGCTGATGCTTTTGCAAATAGCGTTCCACAAGGGCCTTAACTCTTTTTTTGCTCCATACCATCATATCACTCCGCAATTTTTCATCACGCTACTGGCGAGGATCCTCGCGGTGCGAGCGTCTTTTTCACTGTAATTACCCCGGCGGGATTGATAGTCCGCATCCAGTCGGTAAGTATAGAGCACCACCATCGCTTGTCGGCAATCCCTGGCAATCCGCCTGCCTTTGGCACGCAGCAATTTCTCGATGAGTTGTGGCATTTCTCGGTGGGGCGGCGTTTCACGCCGCCCCACCTCTGGAACTCCGTGCTGTTGCCACTTCAACCAAACCGCCGCCGAAAATGCGGCATAATAGGCCCGGCTGATGCTGCTGCGAGGGTGTTTATCATGCAACACTGTTGCCGCCCGAAGGGCATCCCGACTAATGTCGTTCCAGCTCTGAGGCAAAAGTCACTCCAATCCGTTTGTTGCTTCAATTCCATTACGGCATTATCCCAGTGAACTTTATATTCCTTTCTTCTTTTCCAAAGTAATATTCAAGCCCAAACCGCGGATTTCATTGCACAGAACATCAAAGGACACCGGCGTTCCGGCATCCAGGGTGTTGGTGCCCTTGACCATACTTTCATAAATCTTGGTGCGGCCTTCCACATCGTCGGATTTAACGGTCAAGAGTTCCTGCAAGACATACGCGGCACCGTAGGCTTCCAAAGCCCAGACTTCCATCTCACCGAATCGTTGGCCGCCGGTACGGGCTTTGCCGCCCAGGGGCTGCTGTGTAATGAGGCTGTATGGACCGGTGGAACGGGCATGAATCTTCTCATCCACCAGGTGGTGGAGTTTGAGCATATACATGTATCCAACGGTCACTTTCTGCTCAAATGGCTCGCCCGTGCGACCGTCGTACAAATTGATCTTCAACAAAGCCGGCATTTCCACCGATATTTCACCAGCCGGCGGCGGAAGTTTCTTCTCGGCCAGCTCGGTGCGGCGATGGCGCACATGGGCGTTGGCTTCTTCAACGGCCTTGAGAATTTCCGTTTCACTGGCACCATCAAAAACCGGTGTAACCGCCTGAAAGCCCAGCAGGGCCGCGGCCCAACCCAGGTGTGTCTCCAGAATCTGCCCGATATTCATACGCGAAGGCACGCCCAGCGGATTTAAAACAATATCCACGGGCGTTCCATCTTCCAGGAACGGCATGTCCGCTTCAGGAACAATGCGGGCGATGACGCCCTTGTTGCCGTGGCGCCCGGCCATCTTGTCACCCACCGACAACTGACGCTTGGTGGCCAGATACACTTTGACCATTTCCAAAACACCGGACGGCAACTCATCGCCACGTTTCATGTGTTCCTGCTTACGGGTCTTTTCCTCCCGCAGGGACGACAGCGTGGCCTTATAGCGTTGATAGATCTGTTCGCCCCGTTTGCGGGCGTCTTCCGCGCCTTTAATCCAGCTTGCCGCAAAGTTTTCAACCTGCTCGAGGATAACTTCATCCTGATCCGATTTACCGACTTTCTGCCGCGTCGATGGATCGACCATGGTCTGCCCGGTGGCTTCGTTAATTTCATCCGCCATCTTCCGGAACAGTTCCGCGATGCGGATATCCATCTGTTTGCCGTATTCTTTTATTTCCTTCTGCAAAATTTTCTTCTGGTCATCGTTCATGTGCATCCGGCGACTGAAACGTTGTGCGCCAATGACCACGCCTTCGGTGCCGGCGGGCACTTCCAGCGAATCATTCTTAACGTCCTCGCCGGCGCGACCGAAAATGGCATGCAGAAGTTTTTCTTCCGGCGAAAGCTCGGTTTTGCTCTTGGGTGAAACTTTACCCACCAGAATGTCGCCGGGGCTTACATGCGTGCCGATCCGGACGATTCCGCTGTCATCAAGATTTTTCAGCGCTTTTTCACTGACGTTGGGAATATCACGGGTGAATTCCTCGCGCCCCAGTTTGGTTTCACGCACTTCCACATCAAATTCTTCAATGTGGATGGAGGTAAATACATCACCCTTGATCAGCCTTTCGGAGACGACGATGGCATCTTCAAAGTTATAGCCGTCGAGCGTCATAAAGGCCACCAGAACATTGCGCCCAAGCGCCAGTTCGCCATTGCGGCACGCCGGGCCGTCGGCAATGATCTGCCCCTTCTTTACCTTCTGCCCCACGGAAACCAACGGTTTCTGGGTCATGCAGGTTTTGTCATTCAATCCGGCATTCTTCCGAAGGATATACTCATCGGAACTGTCGATGACAATGCGACACGCATCCACGAATGTAATGACACCCGATCGGTCGGCCTTGATGACCATGCCGCTGTTGTACGGAATAATTTTTTCCAAACCGGTGCCAACCACCGGAGGATCGGTGATTAACAGGGGAACCGCCTGACGTTGCATGTTGGAACCCATCAAGGCTCGGTTGGCATCGTCATGTTCAAGGAACGGAATCAGCGCGGCTGAGATAGCCACGGTCTGCTTGGGAGATATATCAACATAATTGATTTCCGTCCCGCGCACCTGCTGTAAATCGCCGTTCACACGCGCCAGGAGCAGATCCTGACGAACCTTTCCGGATTCCGGCGATGCCACTTCCGGCGGAGCCAGAACGGCCTTCATTTCTTCATCCGCGCGCAGATAGCGATGTTCGCCGTTGACCTTCCCGTTTTCGACAACGCGATACGGGGTTATCAGAAATCCGTAGTCATCGACACCGGCATAAATCGACAAGGATGCAATCAGGCCGATGTTGGTACCTTCCGGGGTTTCAATCGGGCAGATGCGGCCATAATGGGAAATATGCACGTCGCGGACTTCAAAGCCGGCGCGCTTGCGGTTCAACCCCCCAGGCCCAAGCGCCGAGAGGCGGCGTTCATGCGTCAACTGTGAAAGCGGATTGGTCTGATCGACCACCTGCGAGAGTTCACTGCGGCCAAAGAAGTATTCAATGGAACTGCTGATGCTCTTGGAGTTCACCAGCTCCACAATTTTGGCGACTTCTTCGGGAGCCTTCATGCTCAGGCGTTCCTGCACGGTGCGACGGAGCTTCAGGAAGCCCTTGCGCAGTTCTTCCTGCGCCAATTCATCAATGGTGCGCAGGCGGCGGTTGCCCAGATGGTCAATATCATCGACATAACCACGTCCACCCCGCAGCTCCAGAATATACTTGATGCTGCCGAGGATATCCTCCGGGCGGAGGGTCATAACGTCTTCCGGCACATTTTGTTCAAATTTCCGGTTGATACGGAACCGACCTACTCGCCCCAGGCGGTAGCGGGCAACATCAAAGAACTTTTCCGCGAACAATGTCTTAGCTTTATCATCATTGGGGGGATTGCCCGGTCGCAGACGACTGTAAATCTTCCGCAGCGCGTCCTTATGGCTTCGGGAATCGTCTTCCTGAAGGGTGTTTAAGATAATGGGATCAGCAACCTTCTCAATGATTTCGATTTTTTTAAGACTGCTGGCCTGAATTTTGGCCACACGATCCCCGATCTGCGCACCGGACTTTACAAGCTCTTCGCCGGTTTCGGTATCCACAATGGAACCGACGGCGTAATAATCCGCCTGCAATTGTCCGATGGGAACCGTTCGCGTTTCATAAAACGCCCGGATCAACGCTTCATCTGTGCCATATTTTTCATCCATGGCCCGCAGGAAGCTGGTGGCCGGTATTTTGCCGGACTGGTCGATGCGCACCACCAGAACATCTTTTTTGGTGACATTGATTTCAATCCAGCTGCCGCGCTCCGGAATGACCCGGCAGGAATGCAGCGGACGGTCGCCTTCCTGAGATTGAATCAGGAAGTCCACGCCCGGAGAACGGTGAAGCTGCGAGACAATGACGCGCTCGGCACCGTTAATAATGAATTCGCCACCACCGGTCATGATCAGCACATCACCGAGATAAATCGATTCCTCGACGATATCCGGCTTATCCTTACGGCTTAAGCGCACCTTAATGCGCAAAGGCATTCCAAACGTCAATCGCAACGCCCGGCATTCGTCGCGTGAATATCGGGGCTTGCCCAGATCGTAGCTGATATATTCCAGCTTCATTGATCCGTCATACGATTCAATGGGGAACACTTCCCGCAGCAGAGCCTCAATGCCGTCATTTTTTCGTTTTTCCGGGTCGGCGTCCGCCTGCAGGAACCGGCGATACGCCGCGGTTTGAACCTCTATAAGATTCGGTATCGGCAGAGCATCGCCACGTTTTGAATAATCACGCACTTGCGTCACACGTACACGCATGGTTTAACCTCCGACATTCAAGGAACAGAGAACCGGTTCTTTCAGTCCACTGCAAGCAAAAAATCTGAATCTACTATGAAGGGGGGGAAAGAAGCACACACACAAACAACAATGTTAGCCAAGCTATTCATAGTCCTGTATTGTATACCACCATCATGTCTAACGCAAGCGTAATAATTTCGTTTGACAATTTTCTTGGCCCTCGGTATCTTATTGTGCTTCCTTATGGAAGGCCGGACCACGGGCCTAAAACAGTGGAAGCTCGGAATGAACTCCGGAGCGGACAAGCAAGGCTGATGCGTCGGCCAAAATTCTGATCATGCTTCCGCGGAATCAACCGCGGGGTAAAAGCCGGTGACGATCAGACCTTCAACAATGTCCACGCTTCGAGTTAATTAAAAATTCCAGGCTAAAATTTTTCATGGCTCAAGCGGAAGCATTTTGTAACAAATGCCGATTTTCCGCTTATCTTGAGGAGTTCGTGCCGTTATGGCGATTAAAGCACTTAAATTGCGTGGAAAACGATATCGGCAATCAATGGAACATGTTCCAAAGGCTCCGGTCACCGTGGAACTTGCCATTCCCGTCCTTAAAAAATTTAAGGCAACAAAATTTGACGAAAGCGTAAATATTGCCGTTCATTTGGGAATTGATGCCACACAAGCCGATCAAAACGTCCGCGGCTCGGTCAGCCTGCCCAAGGGCATCGGCAAAACGCGCCGCGTCATCGCATTTGTTCAAGGCAATGATGTGGATAAAGCCAAGGCCGCCGGTGCCGTTGAAGCTGGTGCCGATGATTTAATCAAGAAGGTCAATGATGGCTGGATGGATTTTGACGTGGCGGTTGCCACTCCGGAAATGATGCCCAAGATCACCCGACTCGGTAAGGTTCTTGGCCCCCAGGGCAAGATGCCCAGCCCGAAAGCCGGCACTGTGGCCACCGATGTTACCAACGCGGTCAAGGAATATGCCGCCGGTAAGGTTGAGTTCCGCAATGACAAGGGTGGCAATATCCATGCGGTGGTCGGGAAACTCAGCTTTGCGGAAGCGGATCTGGCCGCGAATATTCATGCCTTTCTCCATACCATCCGTCGGCTCAAACCGGCGACCTCAAAGGGACTGTATATCAAGAAAGTAACCCTGCACAGTTCCATGAGCCCCGGTATTCAAATTGACACTGCCCATCTGGATGTGGTGGAAGCGGCCTGATCAATATAAAAGAACAGCAACTATAAAGGTTTATAATTATGAGTAAGCGTGTAAAACATCTGATTGCCACAGAACTCGAGAAGCGCCTGACCGGTGCCGACAGCGTGGTAATTGTGGATTATTCCGGCATCAGTGCCAACGACACCAATAAGCTCCGCAGTTCTTTGCGTAAGAAGAAGGTGCGTTTGACCGTCATTGCCAATGCCCAGGGCCGTCGGGCACTGGATAAGGTTGGCCTTAAGGCGGGCGGGGATATTCTTCTGGGCACCAATGCTCTGGTTTATGGCGGTGAATCGGTGGTGGATGCCGTCAAGGAACTCCTTGAACAGGCCAAAGAAATCGCAAAACTGAAAATTAAAGGCTCGGTCGTTGAAGGTCAGCTATTAGACAAGGTGGCCACGGAAGCTTTGGCCAAGTTGCCGGGACGCAGAGAATTGCATTCCCAAATTGCCACATTGATCATTTCTCCGGGCCGGAAATTGGCCGGACAAATTGTTGGGCCGGGCCGCAACGTGGCGGGTTTGGTCAAAGCGGTTATCGAGAAAAAGGAAAAGGAAACCCCGGCGGTGGCCGCGTGAGCGGTACGGCCAAAACAAATTATCTTATTTTGCTTTTTATGTTTTTGTCATTCATTCAGCCTGCCTTGAGCAGTTAAAACGGGGCGCGTCGCCCTGGCTGGTGGAGACAAGCGAATTGTTGGAGTTTTACTATGGCAGAATTTGCTGCTGACATCATGGAATTGGGCGATAAGATCGTTGCCCTATCGCTGCTGCAGGCTAAACAGCTCAGCGATTACCTGAAGGAAAAGCACGGCATCGAAGCCGCGGCTGGCGGTGGCGTCATGATGGCCGCCCCGGCTGGTGGTGGTGCCGCGGCGGCTCCCGCCGAAGAGCAGAGCACCTTTGACGTGGTGCTCAAGGCCCCTGGCGAGAAGACCATCCAGATCATCAAAATCGTGCGCGCTGCGACCAATCTTGGCCTCAAGGAAGCCAAGGACCTGGTCACCAGTGCTCCGAAGGTGGTCAAGGCCGGCGTTGATAAAGCTGAAGCCGAGAAGCTCAAGAAAGAGCTGGAAGCCGAAGGCGCAACGGTCGAACTTAAATAAGTTCGAGCCTCGCCCCATCTGGTTTTTCTTCATTGCACAGGCAGTCCCGATCATAATAGGCCGACGATCAACAGAGATCGTCGGCCTTTTTTTTGTTTTGATATACATCCGTCATGGTGAATGTAAAAATCAAACCGGCTGGATACGAAATACCAGGAGCCTGTCCGAATAAAATCCGCTGGCTTGCACCGCAATAATGCCCTGTAAAATCAACAGGTTTTGCGTCTTGGCGGTAGCTTCATTTTAGTGAACACTATCATAACACAAATACATCTAAACGAATGAACAATATCAAAAATGGTCAAATATCTTAGTCGCTGCAGGATAAACGCCAAAAGGAACACTTAACCTATTTCCAAACAAAGTGTCACGCCCCCCCTTCCGCAAATCCAGGCCGGCTATTACGTGGACAGGCTCCGGGAGGTTATACTTATAATGGATATTGGCTGATAACCGCCCATGGGCGGCACAAGGAATGGAGCGTCCGCATGGCCTTACAGGTTGAACTTAAACGCATCATCATTTCGGAAACATCTGATCAGCAGTTTATATTTCTCAAAGAGGTGGACGGTCCGCGGGTACTGCCTATTCTTATCGGATCGGCGGAGGCTTTGGCCATTGATCATCGCCTCAAGGGCACGCCATTTCCGCGCCCGCAGACGCATCAATTGCTGTGCAATGTCATTGAGCAGCTTGGTGGCAAACTGGAACGCATTGTCATAAGCGACTTACAGGATCATACCTTTTTTGCCCGCTTAATTATCCGGCAGAATGGCCGCAGCATTGAAGTGGACAGCCGCCCCAGCGACGCGATTGCCTTGGGTGTGGCTAACCAGGTACCCATTTTTGTGGCTGAACATGTGCTCGATGAAGTGGGCGGGGAAAATACGGTGTAAATAACGGTCGGCGGATCAACAGCTTCATGTCCTCAACTGACCGCACAGCCAGACACGGTGGATGCCCATCGAAACCGTCCGGGACCTAAATCGGATGTTCCAGTAAAACCCGCTGGTTTGCAGTGCAATAATGCGCTGTAAAATCAACGTGTCTTGCGTCTTGACGGCAGTTTCTTTCTCGTGGCCACAT
>JAJYGE010000324.1 GCA_021785155.1 Planctomycetota bacterium | reverse complement strand
TTAGAGCCCTGTTCCCTCCGTCATTACGGGTCGATTGGCCTAAAATCAGTCACAACGCCAGGCCCGGGTGTTCATGGGGTGTGGCAATACATCCAAACCAGCGTACCGGTACACCCCACACCGTTTGGCCACGTGTGCTTGTACCGCGCGTTTGGCGCGGCAGTCTTCGGCGTTGAGAAAGTAGTAAGTAGACCGCGGGGGTTGCCTCAACTTGCGACGGTCCCGGTGCGCCGGGACTCTCCCGCTCAACTTTCTACTATTCTCCTGTTCTGCGACCGCCGCCGCGGGTGTCCGGAAATATTGCCACGTCCGTTCATGGGAATGTAGCTTCATGGGAACGGTTTTACATTGGTTCAGAAGGGATTTCCGCGTGCGGGACAATACCGCTCTGGCGGCAGCGTGCCGCGGCAACCATTCGGTAGTCGGGGTGTTTTGTATTGATACGCGATGGTTTCCGGATCAGATGCAAAAGACCGGGGCGTTTCAGGCCGCATTTTGGCTGGAATCACTGCGGGAATTGTCCGCCAGCCTGGCCAGGATCAATATTCCTCTGAAAATTATCACAACCGATGACCCGGTGCAGGCGGTTCTCGCGCTGGCCCAAAAGATCTCGGCGCAAAACATTACCATGAATAAAGAATATGAACCCGCGCAGAGAGCGCAGGATCAGAGACTCATGGCCCAGGCGGCCAAGCATGGCATCGCCGTCAATATGTACAAGGACGGCGTCATTTTTGAAGAGTTCGAGGTGCTTAGCGGTTCGGAAAATCCATATACCGTCTTCACCGCTTACCGGCGCGCGTGGCTGGCCAAGCTGGCGCAATCACCGATCGAAGTAAACGGCCTGCCCGCTAAAAGGGCCGAGTTGATCGTCGCACCTGATCCAGTTATCCGTCCGGAAACCTTGGGTCATCGCACCGTAAAACTGTTCATTCCAGCCGGGGAGCGAGCGGGTGCCGAAATGCTGGAAGCTTTCACCATGGAAAAAATGAGGCATTATCGCAGCGCGCGGGATTTTCCGTCGGTAGCCGGCGTATCACAACTTTCCGCGCACCTTGCGGCGGGAACTGTTTCCATCCGGCAATGTGCGGCTGCGGCGGTGGGACAAGGCGCAGGCTGCGGCAACGGCAGTGCGGAGACATGGCTGTCGGAACTGATCTGGCGGGAATTCTATCGCATGATTTTATTTCACTTTCCGGATACAACACACCATGCCTTTCAGAGGAAGTACATGACTGTTACATGGCGTGACAATCCTGAACTTATCGCCGCCTGGACGAACGCCCGCACCGGTTATCCGATTGTCGATGCGGCAATCAGACAGATTACACAAACCGGTTGGATGCACAATCGCCTGCGCATGATTGTGGCGATGTTTCTGACCAGGGATATGGATATCCACTGGCGCATTGGTGCGCAACAATTCAAACGATGGCTCATCGACTATGATCAGGCCAGCAATGTTGGCGGCTGGCAGTGGAGCGCCGGCACCGGCACCGATGCAGCGCCTTATTTCCGTGTCATGAATCCGATTCTTCAGGCACAGCGGTTTGATTCCGACGGCACATTTGTCCGGCAATTGATTCCTGAATTAGCCCGAGTGCCCGAAGAATTTATACATGCCCCGTGGCACATGCCGGCGCTGCTGCAAAGGCAAGTCGGCTGCGTCATTGGCCAGGATTATCCCGCACCCGTGGTAGACCATCGTGCCGCCCGGGCAGCAGCCATCGCAAAGTTTCGGGGGCATTGAGGGATCGGCGCTGAATAACCTGCTGTCCCGGTTGCCCGGATCACGGCGGCGATTGGTGCACCAAGGCAGGGCGTTGGAAAGAAATACGACTCCCGCCAACCATCTGGCCGCGGGGAGCGTATTATTTAGGCCGGGGTTTAGTCCAATAAATTTCATTTTCGTAAGAGAAAACCCTTGATAGTATTGCGTTTGATGAGTGTTGGGTGTAGTTTTTCGACGGCAAAGTGTTCTCATGTAAATACTGCAAATTTCGCTGATTTTCGAGGAGTATGTTTTAAGTGCCGGGAAGTCGAAAATTGGTATAAGTCATTATTTCACCAAAAGTTATCGTATTTTTGCGCCAAAACTCCGGTTTAGGTGATGCTTTTGCTAAAATAAACAAATAATTTGTAGTCTATCAGGGGATACGACGATGCACGGTTTGTCTCGCAGAAAACTTATCACGGGTGCCGCGGCTGGTTCGGCCCTGCTGCTTTCGCGGCAGGCGGCACGGGCGACAATTCCGCAGGGGCGGCAAAGCGGATACGCTTCACCTGGCGCCGATGCTATGAAAGCATATGATTTTGATTTGGCTGATGTGACAATTCTGCCCGGGCCATTTCATGCAAACATGACGCGTGATCTGAATTATCTCCTCGCCTACGATTGCAACCGACTGCTGGCCTCATTTCAAAAAGTGGCCGGCATTCCGCCCAAAGCTCCCAATCTGGGAGGGTGGGACAGCGCCGGACAAGCAGGCACCATTTGCGGACATTACCTTTCGGCTTGTGCGATGATGTATTCCCATACCCGTGATCATCATCTGCTTGAAAAAATTGATTACCTCCTGCCGCGATTGGCCAAATGTCAGGAAGCCAACGGCCGTAAGGATCCGCAATTTAAAGGCTATTGCGCAGGACTCCCGGCCAGTATTGGGGCTTTCAAGAAGGCTCTGGCGGGGGATATCAATGTCGGTAACCCCAAGGCGCTGTTTACCTTTTCGCTCAACGGCATGTGGTCGCCGTGGTATTCCATCCATAAAATCATGGCTGGCCTGCGCGATACGTGGCTTTATACCGGGCGTCCGCAGGCGAAGGAGATTCTTATTGGTCTGGCGGATTGGAGCGCCCAATTTCCGCGCAAGCTCACTGAATCACAGATGCAGATCATGCTGATCAGTGAACAGGGCGGAATGAATGAAGTGTTGGCGGATGTGTACAGCATTACCGGAAATCGCAAATATCTAAAAATCGCGGAGGCTTTTAATGAAAAATCCCAGCTTGATCCGCTGATGCACAGCAGAGATATTCTCACCGGTTGCCATTCCAATCAGTATATCCCCCGCGTCATTGGCATTGCCCGGCAGTATGAACTCGGCGGCCAGCAGCACTATCGCAAGGGCGCGGAATTCTTCTGGGAAACAGTCGTCCGGCACCGCAGCTATGTATTTGGCGGAAACAGCAACCACGAATACTTTTTCCCATTGGGCGATGCCTGGCAACAGCTAAGCGTGGGCACCGCGGAAACCTGCTGCACGTACAACATGCTGAAACTAACCGGCCATTATTTCTGCTGGAACGCCACCATGGAAGCCGCGGACTTTTTTGAGCGCGCGTTGGTGAATCATATTTTGGGTTCTCAAGATCCGGCTACCGGCATGATGACGTATTACATATCCATGCACCCGGGTCATTTTAAAACGTTCAACACCCCGTGGGATTCCTGTTGGTGCTGCATGAGTACCGGCATGGAAAATCACGCCAAGTATGCGCGGGGCGTTTATTACCACAATGATAAAACTTTATGGATCAACTTGTTTCTTGCGTCAGAACTCAATTGGCAGGCCGCCGGAATGACCGTACGCCAGAGCACGCGTTTCCCTGATGATGGCAAGGTACGCATGGATTTTACCTGCGAAAAACCCACCGAGGCGCTTATTAAACTCCGACACCCGTATTGGTCCACTCCGTCGATGGTCGTTCGTCTTAATGGGAAGCAGATCAGTGCGGGCAATCCGGGCGAATATCTGGACCTTAACCGAACGTGGAATAATGGAGACAAGCTGGAGATTGAACTTAAAATGCCGTTGCGCATTGAACGCATGGCCCACCATCCATCCACGTTCGCTATTTTGGCCGGCCCAACCGTGCTGGCGGCCCCCTTGGGTAATGATCTGATGCTGCCCCCGGTGCCGTATGCCGACGGCAATCAATATGAATGGGCCAATGTGGCTGATCCGGAAATTATTCCGCAATTGCTTGTGGATCAAGCTCCGGTAGACCAATGGGTAAAGCCTGATCCACACAAACCGCTGGTCTGGCATACGCATGGCGTAGGTCGACCGCATGATGTAAAACTTGTGCCGTTTTATAAAGTGGCGCATGAACGTTATGTGGTTTATTTTAATCCCGTGACACAAAAGCAATGGTTGCAGGAAAGGCAGCTTGAGGCCCAACGCCGAAAGACCAGAGAACTGATTCGTCACGACACCGTTGATCAACTGACTATAGGCAATGCTGCATCATTTGCGGCACATCAGCTTCGCAATCAGATCAATGTGGATCAAGGACATTCGCCGGAAGGCCGTTGGATAGACGCCCATGACGGCGGAGGTTTCACCTTTAACCTGAAGGTATTACCGGATAAACCCATGGCTCTGGCCTGCACATGGTGGGGAAGTGACAGCGGAGCACGAACATTTAACATTCTGGTTGATGGACACCCCATCGCCACGCAGGTGCTGGAAAACATCGCCCCCGGCCGCTTGGATACCCTGCTATACGATATTCCGCACGCATTAACCCGCGGCAAAACAACCATAGCCATTCGTCTGCAAGCCGCCCCCGGCAACTTCGCCGGCGGCCTGTTCGACTGCCGCAGCATCAAGCTGCCATGACGTCGGTTAAAGGAGCGGAGATCAAATGTCGTTGATTCCACTGCATTCTCTGCTTAAATTAATGGCATTCGCGATTGTTCCTCGATTCTGTCGCTCTGGGTTCAACCGCCAGCCCGTGAACAGTTCAACATTTGATATGTTATTTCATCGCAACCATACCCGTGGCGGCAATATCCCGACTGTTGTAGCCCACGGCGATCTGATATTTTCCCGCGGGAACTTCCCAGCGGTTCGCGTGGGAGTTGAAATACGCGAAGTCGCGCCAATGCAATTTCATGGTCACCGTTTGACTTTGGCCGGGCTTGAGATTCACGCGGCCAAAGCCCTTCAGCGTCTGTACGCAACGATTGGCCCGATCTTCCTGCGGACGAACATATAATTGTACCACTTCCGCACCGGAACGATGGCCCGTATTGGCGACGTTGGCGGTTACGGTAACAGTGCGGGCCTTCCCGGAACCGCTGGTGGTGATATGCAGGCCACCAATGGAGAAGGTGGTGTAGGATAGTCCGTAGCCGAAGGGGTAAAGCGGTGTGATGTGTTTTTTATCATACCAGCGATAACCGACATAAATGCCCTCCGCGAAGTGCACCTCCGGATTTAATCCGTAAATGTCATGCCCCGGATAATGGCCATAAGCGGGCTGCTGCCGCCAATTGCGGGCAAACGTGTCCGGCAGCCGGCCACTGGGATCAATTTTCCCAAAAATAATATCCGCCACGGCGGTATTACCGTTCTCGCCGGGATACCAGGCATAAACAAGGCCGGCGATGTTATGAATCCAATGGCTCATCGCGATGCCGCCTCCGGCATTGACGACCACCACCTGATGCGGGTTAAGTTTGGCCACTTCCGCTATATAACGCCCTTGCGCGGATGGCAGATGATAGCTGCGGTCAAAATCTTCATGCTCCAATCGCGGACCATAACCTGCGCAGGTGATCACCGCATCGGCGGATTTAATTTCCTTCCGCTGAGAGAGAGTCAAAAGCGGATAGTGTATACGATGCAGGCCGATTCTCATTTCGCCCGCCGGCATGATGCCATGCTTGACCGTAGGTTGCAGTTTAATGACCAGTTGGTAAGTGTGACCTTTAACAAAATGATAATCATCCATGAATGGTATAACCGGACGGGGCCGCCATTGTTCAATAATTTTTTTCTTATTGAGAAAAGCTTCGACATCGCCATTGTTGCAGAAAAACTTGAGCATGTAATCACCGGTCTTAGACGGCTTGATCTCCGTTACCCATTGGGCGGTAAAACCGGTACCAACGTGCCGGGGAAGCGCGCCGGGATGTTCCCAGCTCAAATTAAGACTTTTAACATCATGCACCATGGGGGGTACCGAGGTTGCACCGGAATCCAGAATTGTCACCTCCGCACCGGGTGTGCCATCGGGGGCATAAAAATCGTTCTGGCTCCAATAGGCATTGCCATGGCCAATATAAGGAATGTACGTAACTTTGGCATTCTTGCCGGCGGCCTTTTTCACCGCCGCCAACATGCTTACAGGCTTGGCAATGGGAATAACGTATCCGCTGCCGCCACCGGTGGTAACGGCGGGCGACGCCATGGGGCCTAACACGACAATGTGCTTTATGGTGACGGTGTTCAGTGGCAGAAAATCGTTCTTGTTGCGCAGCAGCACCGTGCCTTCAGCGGCAACTTTCATCGCGGCGGCAGCGCTGGTCGGGTTGTTTAACGGTATCCCCGATTTCTTCTGCGGACGATTAAGGAAATTCATGGCCACCATCATCCGCAAAATGCGCCGCACATGCTGATTAATATTCGCCATGGTAACCTGGCCGGATTTCAGCAGGGGTGGGATAGTGAGCATGTTGTAGAAGACGGGACGGTGCATTTCCAGATCCAGGCCGGCTTCCAGCGGCCCAAGCGTGGCGTGCGATGCGCCCCAGTCGGACATCAAAACCCCTTTGAATCCCCACCGTTTGCGGAGCACATCGGTAAGCAAAAATCCGCTGGCTGTGCAATATTCACCATTGACCTGATCATACGCGGCCATGATGGTCCAGACATCTCCCTGCCGCACCGCCGCACGGAACGGCGGCAGATAAATTTCCTCCAAGGCCCGACGGCTGATGATCTCATTAATATCAATGCGATCGGTTTCCTGCTCATTGGCCACATAATGTTTGGCACACGCCGCGACGCCCTGGGATTGTACCCCTCTGATCCAGGGAACCGCCATTTGTCCGGCCAGATACGGATCTTCTCCCAGATATTCAAAATTCCGCCCATTTTGCGGTTCACGAACAATATTCATACCAGGGCCAAAGATCACATGAATGCCGCGTGCCCGGCAGTCGCTGCCGATTTGCCGACCTTCCAGAAAGGCCAATTTCCGATTCCAGGTGGATGCCAACGCCGCGGAGGCGGGATAGGCGGTTGAGGCGCCAAACCGGCGCACGCCTAAAGAAGCGTCGCTCATCACCAGCGTTGGAATGTGCAGCCGTTCCACGCCGGGAACATCCAGAATGCCTTCAAACGCCATCATGCGGACTTTTTCCCGCAGCGTCATTTGCTTAAGCAGCTCATCGGCCCTGGCATTCACCTGTTTTGCCGTGAGCTTAGCGCGTATGTATTCACCGGCTTGGGCGGTGCAAGCCGCACCAGTTACCACCAGCAGGCACAAAGTGCCACAACGTAACAATCGCCGCAGATTATTCAGTTTATATTTAACCATAAAGACCCCCATGTTTGCACCCGGCATCCTGCTGATATTCCTTAAGAAGGGATAGCCTTTATGGAAAAAGTCATTGGGGTTGGCCCAACATCGGCCAATCCTTCTGGCCACGCTTCGCACGACGCAACTTTCCCGCACAATACAATACCGAGTTTAATTTTTGTATTCAATTTTATCGAGATAAAACGTGAATGCTTTGCCATCAGTCGGAGCGGCGGTCCAGAAGAACCCGACCACAATTCGCTTCATGTCCTTACCCTTGAGGCTGATGGAATATTTTTTCCAGTGTTTGGTCAGTGTTACCTTCACTTTACCTTTGGCGGTGTCATGATAGGTTTTATTGGATCCGATCAGGCCGAATCCAAAGCTGACCACCTGTCCGGCTTTTTTACCGCGGACCCAGAAAGTGAGTTTTTTTGCACCTGTTAGATTAAAGCCACCGGATTGATCGCCCCAGTTATTGGCCGGATTCTGCCACGCGATTCCGCCCCAGCCACTGCCGGAAGTATATTGGATTTTCAAACAATCACTGTTACCCTTGCGCGGGTGGGTCGTGCAACTGCCGTCGTATTTAATGGCCGATGGATTGCCCATCCAGCCGGAGGGAATATAGCCGGACTTCCCCTGACCATCGGCGTAAATCACCAGAGGAAGCGATACCTTGACTCCGGAGTGTTTATCCGCGGCAAAAGCCTGACGATTGACCAAACCGATGATTGCAATGGCGGCCAAAAGTATGGTCAGCAAACCGGTTTGCAGTGCCGCCGGCAGGGAAGAACGTCTTGTGAACATTGTGATGCTCCTTGTTTTTGAACTCCGTTACCCGATTGGCGAGAACTTTCTGACCAGCATGATCCCAATTTATGCCACGCGTAATAGCCGTTGGTTACCTCACTGTCTGGTAATTCTCTATTCATGGCGTGCTGGCCGACGGTGCCGGGGGAACAGTAATAGCGCCGCCGCCGCAAGCGTCACGAATCCCAGCAGCGGTGGTTCGGGCGTCGGCAACGCGGCCTGATAGGCGCTGATGTAACCCACCTTCATATCATAGGTGCCCACACCGGGGGTTTGATAGTTGGTGTAGCTGCCGCCGACGGCAAGATTCATGATGATATAAAAGCTCTGATCAAACGGGGCATTGGTATCTCCGGCCGGCGCGGTGGATGGTACGGTCCATCCACCGGTCTGCGTTTCATACAGATTTCCATCGACATACCAGTTGAACTGCACCTGTGTGCCGCCGGAGCCATTGCTGATGGGTTCCCATTGCAGGTCATAAGTATGCCAGGCGGTAGTGGTGCCATTATTGGGCAGGGTATAAAGCAGTGTCTGCGTATTGTTGGAATTACTGTTCGGGCCGGAATGCAGGCTTCCCTGCACCTGCTTCGTATCGGAACCCTGTGACTCCATGACATCAATTTCACCGGACTGCGGCCATCCACCGTAAACGGAATTAGTGGGCATCATCCAAACAGCGGGCCAAAGCCCGTTTCCTGCTGGCAATTGGGCGCTGAATTGGAAAAGGCCATAGGTCTGGCTGAATAAACTTTGCGTGGTAATG
>JAJYGE010000121.1 GCA_021785155.1 Planctomycetota bacterium | reverse complement strand
GATCTCGGAAAGACTCACCGGTGTTTTCTGGGAACAGGACGCTTATTTTGGCATCCCACTTCTGCTGATGATAATTCTTTACTATCAGGAGTTTCGGAAAACCATTACCGGTAAGATTCTCTTGGTTGGCGGCGGGGCCGCCCTGCTTTTCAGCATGGGGCCGCACCTTCAGGCCTTCAATAAAAGTCTGTTGATTCCACTGCCGCAGGCTTTATGGTCGAATCTGCCGCTGCTGCATGACATTTGGCCCGGACGCTTGACCGTATTTACGTTTTTGGCGTTGGCGGTAATGGTGGCTTCATGGCTTTCATTTTCAAAATCCCGCTGGGGCACACGCTTCCTCCTGGCAACCTTCAGTATCTTGTTTTTAGTCCCAAATTATGCGGCGGATTACTGGACATCAAAACCGCCGAGGGTATTATTTTTTAGTTCCGACTTATATCAACACTTTCTCCATCGTGGTGAAAATATAATTATCCTGCCGTCTGGTATTCACGGGTATGCCATACCCTGGCAGGCTGAAACCAATTTTTATTACAATCTTGCCGGCGGTTGGCTGGGACAGGCGGAAGGAATTCATCCCTATGCCGATATGACCATTCCCAATGACTTCCATCGTAAATGGGGGGGGGCAGATTACCCGCGGCAACTGGTGCAATTTATCAGGAAGCATAAAATTGGAGCATTACTGGTGGATAAGGATCAAGAGGAGAGTTGTGCGGCACTTTTGCGGCCAATTCACTTTCCACCGGTCCGCGTCGGCGGCATCGTGCTCTACCGCTTTAATCCAAGGCGGCTTATGGTTAAAGATAACGCCATTGAATTATTACCACCCGGAAGGCCATCAGGGCGTTAATACGATCATGGAGATGGATTTGCTTTTCTCTTTTCACCAAATCAGGAGCGATTTGCAATGAGCCAGGCCGTGACGGATATAAGACTTGGCGGCAAAGCGCCTGGACATGCGTCCCGCGGGAGAGTGCTCCTTGCGACTGCGGCATTCGTGATTTATGCCCTGTGCGTGCTGCCTTTTCTCTGGCAGATTCATTTTCAATGGACGGATCACCTGATCGCTGCGCACGGACCTGACCCCAGACAATGGCTTTGGTTTTTCCGCTGGTGGCCTTATGCACTCTCCCACGGCCTGAACCCTTTTTATCCCCATGTAATCTGGGCACCCAACGGTGAAAATCTTTCCTGGGCCACGTCGACCCCCACTTTGGCCATACCGCTGTCGCCCATTACTTGGCTATGGGGTTCCATTGCAACCTATAATGTCGTTGCTCTTTCCGCACCGCTTTTGGCGGCATGGTGCGCTTATCTGCTATGCCGGGAAGCAACGGGAAAATTTTGGCCGTCCTTAGTCGGTGGATGGATATTCGGTTTTTCATCCTTTGAACTCGCGGAACTTATGGGCCGGCCCAATCTATACACCACATGGCCGTTACCGCTGTTGGTGTTGCTGGCACTTTTGCGCTTTCGCATACGGCTCTCCAGAAAAATGTTTCTTGTATACACAACCATTGTGTTGCTGATACTTTTCGGAATCTCCGTGGAAGTTTTTACAACCACGGTCATTTTTGGCATTTTAACACTTCTCGCCGCCATGATTGTTGTACAGCCCGCGGATCGCCGATCGATGGTTGGACTGTTTATTGAATCTCTCGGAGCCTTGGCGCTGTGCGGGATTCTTGTTTCGCCCTACCTGTGGCTCATGCTGACTGATCCGCACCGACCGCATGGGCTGCTGTTTCCACCGGAACAGTGCGCAACAGACCTGGCCAACGTCATTTTACCAACGCCGACCGAATGGTTTGGCGGCCCGCGTTTTGAAAGCATTTCCGAGTGGTTTGCCGGCGTTCTGTGGGAACAGGACGCCTATATCGGTCTTCCTCTGTTAATCATGATTTTTCTTTATTACCAGGAGTTTCGAAAAACCGCTTCCGGCAAAGTGATTATGATTGGCGGTGGTGCGGCCCTGCTTTTCAGCATGGGGCCGCACCTGCAATTACTGGACAAGAATTTGTTGATTCCCATGCCTTGGACATTGTGGTCTCATGTGCCGCTGCTTAAAAATATTTGGCCCGGGCGTCTGACGGTTTATACATTTCTTGCCCTGGGGGTTATGGCGGCGTATTGGTTAAGCTATTCCAAATCCCGCTGGGGCACACGCTTCCTCCTGGCTGGTTTCACGATCTTGTTCTTATTCCCCAATTATCCCGGGAACTATTGGGCGATAGAGCCGGAGAATCCACCTTTTTTTTCCACCGGGTTATATAAGCAATATCTCCGGCGCGGCGAAAATGTCATTATTCTGCCCTATAGTCTTTATGGGCACGCCACGTTCTGGCAGGCCGAAACTAATTTTTACTTCAATCTTGCCGGCGGCTGGCTGGGGCAGGCGGAAGGTATCCATCCCTATGCCGATATGACCATTCCTAAAGACTTTCATCGTAAATGGGGAAAGGCCAATTACCCGCAACAATTGGTGGACTTTATCAAACGGCACCATGTCGGGGCTTTACTGGTGGATATGAAAAAAAGCGACACCTGCGCCACACTGCTTAAGCCGCTGCACATTAAATCTTCCACCATCGGCGGTATGATTCTATACCGATTTGATCCCGATGGACTGATTGTCAAACATCATGCCATTGAATCCGTGGCAGGAGGGCCGTAAGCGCAATGCGAATTTACGGGACGCCGTGCGCAATATCGTTCAACGCCTTGGCCAATCGGGGCATCATGTTTTGGCCGCAGCCCGGAGCGGAAATCAATGACTGCGTCAGTTTAGGACACCATCGTGGATACACAGCAACATATTTCCAGGCCCACCGGCTGCAAGCCGGCTCTGGCGGGCACTGCGGCTTTGGTCTGCTATGTTTTTTACAGTGTAGGTTTTCTGCTTTCATCGCCTCTAAATTTTACCCATACACTCATTGCAAAGTCCGACGATTCATTACAATGGCTCTGGTTTTTCAACTGGTTTCCATACGCCGTTGAACACGGGATAAATCCGTTGTTCTGTCCGGTTGTTTGGACACCGGCGGGATTAAATCTCACCTGGACCACTTGTACACCGGTGTTGGCAATTCTATGTTGGCCCATTACCGCATTCTGGGGACCTTTTGCCAGCTACAATCTTGTTATTCTCATGGCTCCCGCCCTGGCCGCGTGGGCGGCTTATCTCTTGTGCCGGGAGATGACGGGGCGATTTTTCCCTTCACTTGTCGGGGGATTTGTGTTCGGCTTTTCGCCGTATGAACTGGGTCAGCTCGGCGGCCATCTCAATTTGGTTGTTATCTGGCCCGTGCCATTGCTGGTCTGGCTGCTATTACGATGGTATCGCAACGGTCTTAAAGACTTGCCATTGGTCGTTGCGATGACGGGATTGCTGCTGTTTCTTTTTGGAACGTCCGTAGAAATATTCACCACCACCGTTGTATTCGGGGGATTGGTGGTCCTGATCGCCTTCCTGGTTTATCGCGATGCGTTGTCCAGAATTAAGCTGCTGCGCATGACAGGCCTGTTAACGCTGACACTTGTGCTCGTCAGTATAATGGCATGGCCTTATCTCCGGCTTATGCTATACGGACCCGACCGCCCCAATGGAGCGATCTATCCGACCATTGCGTACAGCGTCGCCCTGGCCAATGTCCTGATTCCCACGCGCCGCCTCTGGATTGACGGCGGGCTATCCGCACTTCTGGTCGGACCTTTTCCTGGAAACATCATGGAACAGGGAGCGTATGTCGGTCTACCGCTGGTAACGATGTGGCTTCTATTTGGCCGGGCCTTCTGGAAAACCGGAATAGGAAAGTTGCTGATATGCTCTGCGGGTATATTGTTCATCTTAAGCCTCGGTCCGTGGTTAATTATCGCTCGTCACCCGAGTTCTGTCCCATTGCCGTGGCTGTTATTCAATAATATACCCCTGATGAAAGATGCTTTACCGGCGCGACTGTCACTCTACGTGGCGCTGGCCTCTGGTGCCATGGCGGCGGTTTGGCTGGCGGATGCAAAAGCACATTGGCGGTTCAAACTTGTGCTCGCCACGGCATGCATCTTATTTCTGCTACCCAACGTCAATCGCACGCGGTTATGGCGTATAAAGCCTCAGATTCCAGCATTTTTTCGCACGGGGCTATTCAAACGCTACCTGCGCCCGCGTGAATGCGTGTTGCTTTTACCCCTCTTGTCGCGCGAAAATCTCTTCTGGCAGGCGGAATGCAAGTTTTATTTTCGTATTGGCGGTGGCTATCTTGGTCTGCCACCGCCCGCAATGCTGTCAAATCCCGTGGTGCGGGCATCCCTGTACGGATCCGCAGCGGCCAACTATCCATTTGAGTTGGGAAAATTTATTCGCCGCGGACAATTTGGTGCTGTAATTATTCCCGCTGCTGATGAGCAAGACGCGCAGGCGTTACGGATGGCCGGCTACCTGCCACACGGGACGATTGGAGGGGTGAAACTGTATCTGATTCAAAATCCGGCCCAAGAGATTTTCGTTCATCTAGCAGCAACGCCAGGGCCACACAAAACAAACAGATAATCAGAAAGTAATAATTATCAAACGCTTCACTGGCACCGGCGAAAAATGTCAGATATACACACCCGGTTCCAAAGGCAAACGCCCATGGCCGCCTTGGCAATCGGATCAGGCATAACAGATTCACCAGTCCCACCGATCCCCACCACAGCCGGGCCGGCGGCCAATGTCCGGTTTGATGGGCCCAATAACTCGCCAGGCTCAAAGCGTCTAACCGGAATATATGGCGCGGTACGATGGAATTAAAGAAAGCGTGAGGATCCCACAACAAAAAGGGGAGGTTAATAATACAACCGGTAACCGCCGCCTGAAGGCAAAATCGAAGCACGAAGGATTTACGAATTGGCCGGGGCCAAAGCATGATCACCAGTGGTGCCGAAAGAAAAACATATTGTTTGCTTACCAGAAACAGTGCGAATCCGACCCCCATCCAGGATGGTTTACGATATGCCAGAAGCAGTAAAACCATGAAACTTAACAGCACGCATGGTTCAATCCAACCCATCGCCAGAACATAAAATGCCTGCGGCAAAAATAAAATCATGACCGCGCCAAGTAACCCTTCGCGCGACATATCGGTGATAAGTGCCAGCAGCAGCGCGGAAATGGATAGCATCGCCAATTCCGCATATCGAAAATCGCCACCCATCAGGTAGCCCGCCGTGCTGGTCAGCAGCGACAGCGGTGGATATACGTAACCCACCATCACGCGGCCATCTTTAACGACTCCCGGTGCATAATAAGGCGTATTGGGACGGTATATGTCGCGAATGGTAATGCGGTAAGGATTGTGGCCATGCAATAACGCAGCGGCGCTTTTTTGTCCCCATGGCCAGGTGTCTATATGTGGATGCGGCAAGAGATGAAACATCCATACTCCAAGATAAAATTGCGCCACCAGAATCATCAAAAATAATATCTGGCGGGTGAATGTTCCGGTAATTGCCAAGCCGATCAGCAGAAGCGTGATGGTGCTTAAAGCCATGAACACCCATTTATCCTCGCCACGCCAAGTCGTGGCCACCCGATCCGCGAATCCCATGTGTGTAAGTGATAATATTGCCAATTCCGCAAGTATAATTACCGCCAGGCTGATTGGCGGATTCCATTTCCATCGCGCTTGCTCCGGCGGCATCACAGCCATGCATAGCAAGGGGATCACCGTGATCGGTACCCACAGCCACCATGTCGGAGATGCCGCGGATATCACTTGGTAAAGCAATTGGTTCCATTTGAATGGCCCCAACAATGCCACAGCGGCAATGAGCAGGCCAATCAGCAACGGCCACGGCTTGACGGTTAGCTGCAACAGCAACCATGCCGACACCAGACACGCGGCGGCGAGCCAGCCGATGGCGGCGGGAGCGTAAGAGCCATGCGCAAACTCTAACGCCCCGCTCAGCGTGACGATGGCCAGCATCAGCAAACCAGCGTCGTGCGGAGCCTGGCTCTGATGATTCCACAGGCCTTGCAACCACCGGCCCGCACGGCGAAAATAATCTGTCAGACTATTGTGTACTGGGATGTTTCTAAAATTATTGGACTTCATTCACATCTCGGCCCGTCGGGCAATATCAACCGTGACTTGATGCAGTATATAGCGGACAATGACATCCGAAAACACCAGACTTTTGGAGGTGCCCTGGAGCGCCGTCGTGATCAGCCTGCACGGCCTGGCGTTCACACGCACCCCACGCACTTTGATAAAGCCATTTACTATGTCTGAAGTCCGGGTAAGATAATATCTTCGATACTGCACGATTGATGAGAGGTTGCATTTGATGACCAGCGGAATCTGCGAACTGTCCATCGTCATTCCTGTGTATTGTGAACAGGAATCTCTGCCGGAACTCTATCGTAGGCTAACGGCTGTGCTCAACGGGCCGGCTGCAGTGACCGCGTATGAGTTAATATTCGTCAACGATGGCTCGACCGACCGCACACTGGAATTATTACGCGAAATAGCCAAGGCGGATTCACACGTCAAAGTGATAGTTTTCTCACGCAATTTCGGCCACCAGAAAGCCATTACCGCCGGCCTGGATCGCTGCGCGGGTCGCGCCGCGGTTGTACTGGACGCTGATTTACAGGATCCACCGGAAATTATTCCTGATATGCTGGCACGATGGCGGGAAGGCAGCCAGGTTGTGTATGCCGTGCGGCGGCGGCGGGACGGAGAATTTTTTCTCCGCACCATCTGCATTCGCCTTTTTTATCAAATTTCCCAGCTTCTCACGGACACCTATATTCCGCCTAATGCCGGTGATTTTCGGCTATTGGATGCGCAAGTCATTTCCGCCCTCAAGATGCTTCGTGAGGAAAACCGCTATCTGCGAGGGCTGATCGCATGGGTGGGGTATCGTCAATCATCCATTGAATATGATCGTCCGGGCCGTTTTGCCGGGCGCAGCAAATATCCGGTACGCCGGCTGATGCGATTGGCGCTGGATGGCATAACCGGATTTTCCAATCGTCCATTGCGTGTGGCTTCCATCTTGGGGATCACGGCGACGTTTGTTTCGCTGGGGCTTATTATCTGGGTCATTTCCGCCCATCTGCTTTCGCCGCAGACCGCGGCACCGTGGGGATGGGCATCTTTAATGGTGGCGATCCTTTTCATTGGCGGGGTGCAACTTTTATGTGTCGGTCTGCTGGGAGAATACATCGGGCGGATATTCAATCAGACCAAGCAGCGCCCGCTTTATATTGTCGCGGAAACAATTGGATTTGATAAATAGTTGCGAACTTTATGACCTGAGGTGCATGGGGCTTGCACGAAAGCCGCAGCGAACGGAGAAACAAGATGGATCAGTCCGCCTATGTCAAAATGCGCGAGGTGGAGGATGATCACTGGTGGTTTCACGCCAGAAGAGACATCCTGCGGCATGTCATAAGAAAAAGGATTTTCACCTCCCAACCGCTGCGAATTCTTGAAATTGGTTGCGGCACTGGTGGAAATCTCGCCATGCTCGGCCAATTCGGCAGTGTCGTGGGGCTTGAAATGGATGCCACCGCGGCGCGGAAGGCCGCAGCTCGCGGCGAAGCCCGGATCATCCGGGGCCAAATTCCTGATACTCCGCCGCCTGGACAATTTGATCTCATCGCCATGCTGGATGTCCTGGAACATATTGAAAATGACGGGGTTGCGTTGCAATGTATCCGACACAATATTTCAAAGACAGGCCACCTCCTTATCACTGTGCCCGCGTATAACTTCCTGTGGACGAATCACGACGTTGTCATGCATCATTATCGGCGCTATACAATGTCTTTGTTACGCCGTCGGCTGGAAGCAAATGGTTATACCGTGTCCTACATAAATTATTTTAATACAGTCTTGTTGCCTTTGGTCGCCACCACACGATTCCTGAAGAGACTATTACATAAAACCAGCAGCGACCTGACAATTCCAGGCCCTTGGATGAATACGATGTTGTACAGGATATTCGCCTTTGAAAAGCGGCTACTGCCCGCATGTCCACTGCCTTGCGGCGTTTCAGTTATTGCCATTGCGGCTCCGGCGAAGTCCAGTTGAAAGCAGGGGGGTAACGTCGGAAATCGTATCGTGGGAAATCGGCCCGGCCACCGATAAAAGTAACAGCGGCACCGGACAATTCCGAAGCCTCCGCCGCTTTTCCGCGCTCAAATTCAAAAGCGGGCGAAGGGACTCGAACCCTCAACAGCCAGCTTGGAAGGCTGGCGCTCTGCCATTGAGCTACACCCGCGATTGTTGCTTGATTATAACAGTAAGTTTAGAAAACGCACCAGTGGTTTGGCTTGTGCCCCCCGCTACGAAGGCAAAAGCTTCTCCCCGGTGAAACTCTCCAAAATATCCCTGGCGCTGTATCCGGGAAATCCGGCTGATTCACCTTGACCCCAGAAAAACGGGCCGCAGGCGGAAATCCGAACTCCCACAACTCATCGCGATGCAACAAAAACCGGCCGATGCGGTAAATGCTGCGCAAAAACAGCCGATATTGGCCTTTCCACGGACCAATAGGGCTGAAAAAGGCGGAAATTTCTTTACCAACAACTGGATATATAAACACCTGTCAATATTATGCCTCCCGGGAACCCTTACAACGCAACCGGCTCGGGCAGGTGGTTTCAGGTGGATAACCTGCATGGCAGACGCTTCTGGCGCGTCCAACGGGGGCGGGGAGCGGCGGCGGTGGGCTTATCACGGATCACGGCTCAATATTGTCCCGTTCTTTTTTTTCTTTGCGAATTTCAACGCGACGTAGCAACCTGTCCAAATTAATCGCAATCACGGCCATTTTCTGGACAGGCTGGTGCTCTGTCACATCAACGTTTTACAATGACAGTCTCTCAATGGACACGCCCAGCATCGCCAGGGTTTCTCGTCACGCCTAACATTTTGCTATGACAGAGCACTTGAACATTCACCGCTGGAAACGCGGCGGACAGTTGTCGGGTAAGAACTGACATA
>JAJYGE010000555.1 GCA_021785155.1 Planctomycetota bacterium | reverse complement strand
AACAGGCTTAAATCGACACCCTCCGCCCGGGACGCTCATCGGGGTACCCAGGAAGGCTGCCACGCCCGGTTTCACAAAAAAAGGGCCACGCCGGCATCGGCGTGGCCCCTGGATAGCTTGCCTCGCTCTCAATACGTGCTTAAACCGAAGCACCGGCCGGGGTTCGCATGGCTTCGCGGGAAACAGCCGGTTGTGTCGGTTCCCATCCGGTTTCCTGACCCGCTTCTTCCAGCGATTTGCCAGCCGGTTCTTTGACAAACAATGCCGTCACAATCACGCCGAGTACCGCCAGTCCGGCGGAAAGCAGCAATGAACCGCGGAATCCCAGCGTGGCACCAATGACAGGGAACAGGAACACCCCGAGGAATGCTCCAAACTTGCCCAGGCCGGCGGAAATGCCATGGCCCGTGGTGCGCAGATTCACCGGGTACAATTCCGCGGCAAGAATGAAGGTCGTCACATTGGGGCCGAATTCGGTAAAGAAATAACTGATGCCGAAGATGATAATAAATGGCACCACCATGGTGCTTAATTGCGGCACCAGGCCGATAAGGCCGAAGGTTACCGCCATCATCGCAAAGCCCATAATCTGTATGAACTTGCGTCCGAGTTTATCACAGGTCATAAACGCGGTCACATAGCCGGCAACCGCAAAAAGGCCGAAGATCAGCACGTTCCAGGCCGTGCTGGTAAGGATGGTGGAATGTGGAGCGACCTGATTAATAATCTGCGGCATGCACACAGTATTGCCATAATAAACATAATCCAGGAGAAACCAGCAGCCCGCCGTGCCGATGAGGGTGGGGATATATTTGGACAGCGGCTCTTTAATAACGTTGTCACGGCCCGCAGCTGTTGCCACGCCCTCGGAATACGTGGCCAATCCCGCCGCCGCTTCTTTGCCCTGCCCCATAGCCCGGGCTTGCCAGCGTGGTGATTCCGGCATGGTGCGACGCAGGAGAATCACGGCTGCCGCCGGGATTGCGCCAATGCCCAACAAAATACGCCACGTCAATTCATGGTTGACGCCCGCCGCCAGCATGGTCAACGCGATCACCGGGCCAGCCAGAAAGCCCAGCGCCTGACCGGAAAATACCATACCCACCATCTTGCCGCGATCCTTGGTATTGGCATATTCGCTCATGATCACAGCCGAGAGCGGATAATCGCCGCCAATGCCAAAGCCCATCACCGTGCGCCAGATCAGCATCGCAATCGGTCCGCCCGCAAACGCGCTACCAACCGCACCGATAGCCATCAGTGCCGCTTCCATTCCGTAAATCCGTTTGCGCCCAAACTTGTCGGCAATGGTTCCGAAAAACAGCGCACCGAGAAATGTTGCAAACAAAGATATTGACCCGATCAGGCCGATCAGAAACGCAAATTCAATTTTCTGATGGCCCGTCGGATGCGCACCGTACATTTTGGTCATCCAGGGGCCGGCGAACAGGGCGATCGCCGTTCCGATGACCGCCAGGTCATAAGCCGAGGTAAAAAATCCCATGCCCGCCGTGATGATTGCCCGCAGGTGAAAGCCGCTGAATTTTACTTCATTCAGAGCCTCCGATACTTCCGCCGCATGAAGTTCATTGTTCACTGCCATGATATTGACTCCTCAAGAAATTGTCCGGTGACAAAAACCCAACGCGGGTTTGCCAGTCGAACCATCCATAACTGACTTAAATTTTACGTTCTGAATGTTTGGATTTTATGTTGTTGATGTTAATTTTGTATGTGGGTTCAAGGGTGTTTTCTGACTTCGGAAACCTGTTTTAGAGCGCCAAAATGATTCGCTATTGTGTTTTTATTAGCATTGCGCTAACACTGTGTAATGCCATTGATAATGTTGCGCTAATCCGCAATTTTTCAGCCAAAAAGGCTTGCTGCAAGGGCCGATGATGTCATACTCTTACTATAGGAGCGTTGGAATGCTCGTCACGGATTGTCGCCTGGTGTGTGCCGGCGCAGCACCACAGCGAAATCCGCCCAGGAGGCAACGATTATGACACCGCCCGTGATAACTGAAAATACCCCGCGACAGCATGGATCACAACATGTGTCACACACGGCCAATCCGCCGCGTATGATTCCGGTGACACCGGATCAGCATGGCAAGCGGCAGGCCATTGAAATAAAAGATCTGGAAGTGTTTTATGGTAAGGGCCGGGCCGTACATGGCGTGAATCTCCAAATTGCCCATGGGGAAGTTACGGCTTTTATCGGGCCGTCGGGCTGCGGGAAATCCACAATTCTCCGCTGCTTTAACCGCATGAATGATCTGATCCGGAATTGCCGGGTCCGCGGCAGCATTAAAATTCACGGCGCGGATGTTTATGACCGCCGCACCGATGTTATGGAATTGCGCAAGCGCACAGGAATGGTTTTTCAGAAGGCCAACCCGTTTCCAAAAAGCATTTATGAGAATATCGCGTATCCGCTGCGGATTCACGGTGTGCGCGGTAAAGCGATGATCGCCGACAAAGTTGAAAAGTCCCTGCGATCCGCCGGGTTGTGGGATGAAGTGAAGGATCGTCTGCATATTTCCGCATTGTCGCTTTCCGGCGGGCAACAGCAGCGGCTGTGCATTGCCCGGGCAATTGCCGTTGATCCGGAAGTGCTGCTGATGGATGAGCCATGCTCCGCTCTGGACCCCATCGCCACGAAAACAATTGAGTCGCTGATTAATGAATTAAGCAAAACCATTACCATCGTGATTGTCACGCATAACATGCATCAGGCGGTGCGGGTGGCCCATCAGACCGCTTTTTTCTATATGGGAAACCTCATTGAATCCGGCCCCACGGATAAAATTTTCCACAACCCGGAGCACCAGCAGACGCTGGCTTATGTGACCGGGCAATTCGGTTAACGCCGGTGCGGATCTATAACTCCGCTTGCCTGCCACTTACGGCAAAAGTAGCACGCATCTTCCCTGATGCCTTCGGCTGGTTTCGGTACCGGAGGTTGCATACGCTCAACGGCACGGGGGACCGTGCCTGGTACTTATGGCAAAAGTAGTGCGATGCAATGGCTTATAACCGCCGGAAAAGGTGCCGTTCTCTTACGCCCGAAATCTGCGCGACAAGCCGCGCCAGGCGTCACGCGCCATAATTACGCACGTTATCTTGTTGCGATGCCTTACCGGGCGTTGGCCCGATACCACGCAATGGTTCTGGCCAAGCCATCTTCCAGCGTGGTTTGGGCCGCAAAGCCAAAATGTTTTTTGGCCTCTGTGGTGTCCAGACAGCGGCGTGGCTGACCATCGGGCTTGCTGGGATCCCAGCGGATTTCACCTTTGAATTCACAGAGCCGGGCAATGAGTTCCGTTAATTCACGGATGGTGATTTCCCGGCCCGCGCCCAGATTCACCGGATCGGGGGCATTATAACGATCCATGGCGGCCACGATTCCCTCCGCGCAATCTTCCACATATAAAAATTCCCGCGAAGCTTTTCCGGTTCCCCAGGCGGTGATAAACGCGCTGTTCGCCCGCTGCGCTTCCACGAATTTCCGAATTAAAGCCGGGATGACGTGGGAAGATTGCAGATCAAAATTATCCCCCGGACCATACAAATTCACGGGTAACAGATAAATGGCATTGAGGCCATACTGCTGACGATACGATTGGCACATGGTCAGCAGGGCCTTTTTGGCAATGCCATACGGGGCGTTGGTTTCTTCGGGATAGCCATTCCATAAATCGGTTTCCTTAAACGGCACGGGTGTGAATTTGGGATAGGCGCAAATCGTGCCTACCTGCACAAATTTTTTCACCGCGTTGACGCGCGCCGCCTCCATCAGGTGCAATCCCATGGCCATATTGGCGTAAAAATATCGCCCGGGATTTTCCCGGTTGGCTCCAATACCCCCCACCTGTGCCGCGAGATGTAAAATAACCTCCGGCTTCATGCGCGCCACCATGGTTTCCGTGGCCTCCTGACGGGTGAGATCGCAATCTTTGCTGCGCAAGACATGTATATCGCTCAAGGCAACGCCGCTGGTGGTAAGTTTGCGGACAATACACCGCCCCAGAAAGCCCGCTCCACCGGTGATTAAATATCGCATCAAGCGTTCTCCGCAAAAATCGCTTCGCCGTTGGCACCGGCGTGATTTGTCCACGCCGGGCGAAGCGCGGTTGATTCTACCCTCTTTACGGGCTATTGGACAATGAAATGTGCGCGCCGCTGCCCGGCGGGTGTGTGCGACTTTACGCCGGTAGTTTTTCCGACGCAAAAGCAAGCCGCCCGCCGGTGAAAACGCTCGGCGACAAGGACCAATAGTGCGCCCATTTCAAAATCCATGCTACATTATTATCGTTATCAGGCAGGATGCAGGAACGTGACTTTGGATCGCTTACAATTTGCCCGCCACATTGATCACACGCTTTTGACGCCCCAGGCCGGCGAAAAGGACCTGCGCGCCATAACCGCGGAGGCTTTGCAATACCGCTTTGCCGCGGTGTGCGTTAATTCGTGCTGGATCCGTCTGGTGCGCACGATGCTTGATGACGCGGCGGCAAGTTCCCAGGAACATACCACTTCCCGCGTGGCCGCGTGCGCGGTGGTGGGATTCCCGTTTGGCACGCAATGTGGTGCGACCAAAGCGTTTGAGGCCGCCGAGTGTGCGAGAGCCGGGGCGGATGAAATTGATATGGTGATCTTTATTCCGTCACTTGTGGCGGGAAATCTGGATGCGGCGCGGCGGGATGTTCAATCCGTTGCGGGGGCGGCTAAAACCGTAGCACCACATGTAATTATTAAAGTCATTCTGGAAACCGCGGTTCTTGAAGAATCTCAGATTGCCATGGGCTGTCAGGCGGCACGCGAAGGGGGTGCGCATTTTGTTAAAACCAGCACCGGTTTTCATCCCGCCGGCGGAGCGAGCGTTCAGACGGTGCGGTGGCTGAAACAATATTCCGGTGGCTTGCGCGTTAAGGCTTCAGGCGGAATTCGTGATCTGGCCACAGCACAGATGATGCTGGCCGCCGGGGCGGATCGGATTGGTTGCTCCGCCAGTGTCGCAATATTAAATCAGTTACCGCTGTAATCGCAAAGGAGTTCAATGATGAAAGTTTTCGTAACAGGCGTGGCGGGATTTATTGCGTCGCGCCTGGCGGTGCGGCTGCTGGCGCGCGGTAACAGCGTGGTGGGCCTGGACAATTTAAGTGATTACTACCCGGTGGAACATAAACGCCGGAATCTGGCGGATTTAACCGCGCAAGCCAACTTTTCCTTTGTGGAAGGGGATCTGCGTGATGCGGATTTACTGCTTACATTGTGCCGGGATCACAACCCGCAAGCCATTGCCCATATTGGAGCCATGGCTTCGGTGCGCTATAGCGTGGCCAACCCGCTGATTTACGCCGCTGTGAATGTGCAGGGAACACTGAATCTGCTGGATGCGGCCCGGCAGATTGGCAGGCCGCACTGCCTGCTGGCCTCCACCGGATCGGTTTATGGTCAATCCACGCCGGTGCCTTTTCCGGAAACGGCCGCGGCGGATCGTCCCCTGGCCCCCTACCCGGCTAGCAAAAGAGCCATGGAGCTGTTCGCTCATAGCCACCACCATGTATGGAACCTTCCGGTGACCATTCTCCGCTTTTTTAATGTGTATGGTCCGCACGGTCGTCCTGATATGATGCCATGGCATTGGTCCCGGCAAATAACCGCCGGTGAGGAACTGACCCTGTTTGCGGGTGGCCACCTCAAACGAGATTGGACGTACATTGATGATATCCTCGATGGGTTTATCGCGGCCCTGGATTCGCCGCGGGGATATCGTGTTTACAATCTTGGTTGCGGGCACCCGGTTGAAAATCTTGATTTTGTGAAAACATTGGAGGAAATTCTGGGGAAAAAAGCGAGGATTCGCGATGTTCCGGCCCCCGTTTCTGAACCTCCCATTACCTATGCGGATATAACCAAGGCTGGCCTTGAGTTGGGCTATAAGCCCAAGGTGCAGGTACGAGAGGGTCTGGACCGGTTCATCCAATGGATGCGCAGCTCCGGCTTGCTGTGACACTTGGCCCATGAAAACGAAACCGAATCGTCACCTGATATCAGCCAGAATATGATTTCGCCCCGCCCAAGGTGATTACGGAATGCTTTACGGAATGACCATGGCAACCTAAAGTATTGCCTGCTTATTAAGCCTCCTTTGAAAAGAGGCACTGAATATCAGGCAATCAGGAGTCCGATGTGTCAACGGTAAAAACCGCCGACGTAAAAACCCGGCAGGATGTAACAACTTTATCCAATGGCTTGACGTTATTGGTGGAGTCCATGCGGGGGGTGCGTTCCGCGGCTTTGACCCTGCTTACGCCGATGGGAGCCGCGTCCGATCCGGCGGCGGCTTTGGGTAGTGCCAATGTTCTGGCGGATTGGATAACCCGCGGTGCCGGGGAAAGAGATAATCGGGCGATCACCGATTATCTGGATTCACTGGGCGTGCAGCGGTCAACCAGCGCTGAAACGATTTTTATGCGGTTCAGCGCCTCCATGCTGGCGGACAAACTTCCGCAGGTATTGCCGGTGTATGGCGATATGTTGTTGCGCCCCATGCTGCCGGAGGCCGGCTTTGGTCCCGCGCGTGATCTGGCTTTGCAGCAATTGGATGCCATTGAAGATGAACCGGCGCAAAAGTTGAATCTGCTGATAAAAGCCCGTCATTTTCCGGAACCCTTTGGCCGGCCCGTTGTCGGCAAAAAAGAACATCTGAAAAATTTGACACCCGCTGGTTTGCGGAAAGATTTCCAAAGCCGCTCCACAGCGCGTGGGTCGATTCTGGCGGTGGCCGGGGCGGTGGAATTTGCCGCCGTGCGGGATATGGTCGAAAAGCATTTTGGCACCTGGCGGGATCAGGAGCCGGTGCGGCAGCCCACACAGGCGGCCGCGGGTGGGGCGTGGCACGAACAGCAGGCCAGTAATCAGGTGCAGATCGGCTTGGCGTATGATGCCGTTGCGGAGTCTGATCCGGAAAGCATCATATTACAACTGGCGATGAATATTTTAAGCGGCGGCATGGGTGCTCGGCTGTTTTCGGAAATCCGTGAAAAACAGGGCTTGTGCTATGCCGTCAGTGCGGGATATATGAGCCTCAAACATGTCGGCGCGGTTCTTGGCTACGCCGGAACAGTGCCGGAGCGGGCCCAGAAAACGCTGGATTCATTTCTGCACGAGCTGCAACGCTTCAGCTTTGGTGCCCAGCAGGATGAACTCGAGCGCGCACAGGTAGGCATGAAGGCCCGGGTGATTATGAATGGCGAAAGTTCCGCCGCCCGGGCCGGGGCGATTGCCCATGACTTTTATCATTATGGTCGGCCCCGCACGCTCGATGAATTGCGGGCCAGAATTGAAAGCGTTGATCTCAAAGGGCTTAACGCCTTTCTGGATTCACATCGGCCCGGCAAGTTGACGGTGGTTACCATTGGGCCGGCCCCGCTGACGGTCCCGGTGGATATGATTGGTTAAGTAACAATGGAGGCCGGACCGACAAGACGCTTTGTCGCGTTGCCCGCCCGGTCGCATAATCCCGGAGAGGTTTTACATGGTGACGTTCAAACACACGCAGTTAACAAACGGCATGGATATCGTAGCCGAAATGAATCCCGAAGCGCAGAGCGTGGCCATCGGATTTATGGTGAAAACCGGCGCGCGTGATGAATCCGGAGAGGTTTTCGGCGTATCGCATTTTCTCGAACACATGATGTTCAAGGGTACCGTCCGTCGCTCCAGCGCGGATGTGAACCGTGAATTTGACGCCATGGGCGCGCGTAACAATGCGTTTACCAGCAATGAAGTGACCTGCTACTGGGCCCATATTCTTCCCGAATTTTTACCGGCCGCTCTGGATCTGCTGGCGGATATGATGCGCCCGGCCCTGCGCGGTGAAGACTTTAACATGGAAAAGAAAGTCATACTTGAGGAAATTGCGTTATATCTGGATCGCCCCGGACATGTGCTTTATGAGGCGGTCATGGAAGATCATTTCCGCCATCATCCGCTGGCGCATTCCGTGCTGGGTACCAAACAATCCATTACCGCCTTAACCCGCGATCAGATGCAAACGTATTTTGACGCCCGATATGGTCCCGGCAATATGGTGCTGGCGGTGGCCGGCAAGATGGATTTTGATGAATTGGTACGATTGTCGGAGCAAAAATGTGGCGGATGGAAACATCTGGATGTGCAACGACAATACCCGAAGGCGGAATTTAAGGGCGGTTTGCGCCATATTGTTGATTCCAAGCTCAAACGCCATTACGTGGCCATGATCTGCCCCGGTCCTTCCGCGCAACATGATGGGCGCTATGCCGCGCAAGTGCTCGCGGACGTGATTGGCGATCATGACGGTTCACGGTTTTATTGGGCACTCGTGGAGCCGGGATTGGCGGACGAGGCGGATTTTTCCTTTTATCCACATGACGGTACGGGCAGTTTTTTCGCCTATGCGTCTTGTGATCCGGCACGCGCGCCGCAGGTAGCGGAAATTCTGGGTGGTGAACTGCAAAAAATCGCCCAACATGGCCTGACCGATCAGGAAATTTCCCGCAGCAAAAATAAAATTGCCACCGCCGCGGTATTACAAGGTGAATTGCCGCTGGGCCGCATGCGTAATATCTGTTCGCGTTGGATATACAATCAGGAATACAAAACCCTGGAAGAAGATTTACAACTGCTGGAAGGCGTTAACGGGGCGGCAATTAAGAAAGTTATCCAGGAATTTCCATTTCATCCGATCACCACCACCACGCTGGGACCGACGGCCTAAAGGCCGTGGCCGTGGCCGGAGCCGCAGGCGTGTTGGCAGGCCCATTGGCCTGTGGCCACAGAGCACTTGCCAACCTGCCGGGACTGGTACCCTGATGCCACAGTCCGCGTCCGGGGGCCTGTGACCGCTTCTGCAACGCGGCGGCACCGCCAGCATTTGGGAGTTGTGGGTTAGGAGTTAGTACTACAACGCTATAAGTGACTCCAATCGCAGACTATCATGTCCTTCAAGTTCAGACCCAGCGTGTGCAAACGTCGAAGTGTCCTCTTGCGGTGGCTGCGTTCGGCAGCGACG
>JAJYGE010000225.1 GCA_021785155.1 Planctomycetota bacterium | reverse complement strand
CAACCCGCGGTCGTGAAGACCAGCGTTCGCCGATTGGTGCCGCACCTGTCCAGTGCGTATCCGCTGCAGGCGTTGTTCAAACTGGTATGCGAAAAACTCGGGGGAAGCGTGCTGCCAGAATCTCGAATTTGGAATTTAGTAGCTGGAATAGCGTGTCCACCGGTCTGATACAAAAATAACGCAAGGAAGCGGTGGCATTATTTTATTCGCGGGTGGAAACCCTGCCGAGTATGGAAGTTAAATAGCCGCACTGCACCGATTCCGCGTATGAGCATAAAATCCGCTACATGTCGTAACTGAATTGATGTTGCCGGATCAGATGCGGACGTTCTGGATTTTTTTACAGCAATAGATCCTGAACCAAAATCCCCGATTCCGGAAGTTCGCGGCGGGGATATAACAACGGTTTCGCAATTACGAAATGATAACCTGGCAACCAGCCGGTTGACGCGATCCTCAAAAAGTGGATAATTAAAATTCAGCCGGCAAACTGGCCGGCCATAATGTGAGATATTCATGATCACGGACCCAATTTATCTTGGAATTCCTATAGGCCCCGATCGGTTATCGCTTAAATCGGGCCAGCTCGCTGGATTCCATTTCGGTGAAAAAGGGGCGCACACGAGTCGGACAATTATGCTCAACGAATTAACGAGCCTGATGCAGGCCTCGGACCCCAACGCTACACGCGATGAATACCGACGTCGGATTATCGAGGATAACTGTTTGGGGAAGCGTACCAACGCAACCCGGCGGCTGACAAACCAGCGGTTGTCCGAACTTTACGCGCTGGATTCCCGTGTTATGCTTTTCCGTGTGATGCGCCAGCTTTGGGCGGATGACGACCGGGGCCGGCCACTGCTGGCATTGTTGTTGGCATTGGCACGCGATCCGCTCCTCCGGTTTACCGCGCCGACAATATTGCGCTTGCGCCCCGGTGAGGAACTGGGCCGCCAGCCTCTTACCGACGCGTTGAGCCGTGGGACGGGATCGCGGTTTAATGAAGCGGTGCTCGACAAAGTGGTGCGCAATGCGGCGGCCTCGTGGACGCAATCGGGCCATCTTGAGGGGCGGGGCCGGAAGATTCGCAAGGTAATTAACCCGACCTCCGCGGTTGTCACCTTTGCGCTGCTGCTGGGCTATGCGTTGGGCGCACGCGGGGGAATATTATTCGAGACGCTGTGGTCAAAGGTTCTCGATGTCGGAATGGACGAGATGGTGTCATTGGCCATGGACGCCAAGCGGATAGGCTACATCCACTTAAGGGGCACCGGTGGCATTGTGGAGATCTCTCCGGCGCGGATTCTGACTCCGGAGGAAAGGCGGTTGGTAGATGGGCCGGGTTGAGGATCTAGTAAGCCGCTATCAGAGCCATATTGGTACGCCCTGGCAGCGTAACCTGGCCGGTGCGCAGAAAGCTATTTTTGTGGTGTATCCCAAAACAGATGAGCGGCGGCTTCGGGCGCGGCTGGAATTGTTTGACATGGCGACCACCAAAACCGGTCACCACTGGCGTCTGCTGGATTTGACCGATGCGTTTGCCCGGTGGATGGCGGAAATGCCCTATCGGGACGAGTATTTCGAAAACCCGGTGGATTTGCAAATGAGATTGCGGGGCGATTTTGTTCACTTCGCGGCGGCGGAATTACGACGAGGTCTGGTCGCTCCGGACGTCACCGCCGACACCGTGGTTGCCGTTCATGGTGTAGCGGCGCTTTATGGATTAACCAAGCTCTCCTTAGTGTTAAAGGAAGTCGAGCAGGATATAAAGGGGCGACTGGTCGTGTTTTTCCCCGGTGAATTTGAAAACAACAACTATCGGCTGCTGGACGCGCGGGATGGCTGGAACTATCTGGCGGTCCCGATTACCCTGCATGGTGGAGCGATTGAATGATGAATAACCGTGAAATATTTTTACGCGACCCGATGGCAACAAGGCTGCTCAACGACGGCGTTGCCGCGCTCAAAGAAAATCCGACACCCCGGGAAGTAGAGACCTTACGCTATGAGTTGGAGCACTTTGTATGCGAGGGGCAATATGCGGAGGGTGTCATCCGCATTTTGGAGTCGTATATCGGAAGCGCGAATTCCGTCACCCAGCCGGCCGCCTGGATCAGTGGTTTTTATGGCAGCGGCAAATCACATCTGGAAAAGATGCTGCGCCACTTATGGGTGGACACACGCTTTGCCGACGGTGCAACGGCGCGGGGACTGGCGCGACTTCCGTCAGAGATTCAGGAACTGCTGTGCGAGCTTGACACCTTGGGCCGCCGCAGCGGCGGCTTGCATGCTGTGGCGGGCGCGCTTCCATCCGGTGGCGGCGAAAGCGTAAGGCTGATCGTGCTGGGCATGTTATTTCGCTCCAAGGGGCTGCCTGAAAGCTTGCCCCAGGCCCGTTTCTGCATGTGGCTCAAGAAGCGGGGAATCTACGAAAACATTCGCGGTGCGGTTGAACGGAAAGGCAAAGATCTTAACCGGGAATTACAGGATTTATATGTCAGTTCGGATTTGGCAGAAGCGGTGTTGGAAGCCGATCCGGATTTCGCGGCAAATGCAAAAGAAGCGCGGGCGACACTGCGGGCCCAATTTCCGGTTGTCTCCGACGTATCAACGCCTGAGTTTATCAGCCATTTACGAACCGTACTGGAAGTCGACGGGCGGATTCCCGCGACGGTAATTATCCTCGATGAAGTGCAACTGTTCATCGGCGACAGCACGCAACGCTCCACCGAAGTGCAGGAGGTCGCGGAGGCCCTGTGCAAACAAATGGACAGCCGGGTGCTCCTCATTGGGGCGGGGCAGACCGCTCTGGCGGGCAGTTTACCACTGCTGCAACGCTTGCGCGGGCGGTTCACCATTCCGGTGGAATTATCGGATATTGATGTTGAAACCGTGACGCGGCGCGTGGTCCTGGCCAAAAAGGCCGACAAGCGGAACGCCGTTGAGGACACACTGGCGGCCCACTCTGGCGAGATCGACCGACAGTTGGCCGGAACGCCCATTGCCACCCGCCCCGAGGATCGACAGACCATTGTGGATGATTATCCGTTGTTGCCGGTACGGCGGCGATTCTGGGAAAAAGCACTGCAGGCTGTAGATGCGCCCGGCACCACCGCGCAGCTGCGCACCCAATTGCGTATCGTACACGATGCCGTGCGGGAAACCGCCGAACTTCCGCTGGGCCATGTGGTGCCGGCTGATTTTATCTTTGAGCAACTCCAGCCCGATCTGCTGCGCACCGGAGTGATGCTCCGCGAAATTGATGAAACCATTCACCGCTTGGATGACAACTCGCCCGATGGCAAGCTCGCCCGGCGATTGTGCGGATTGATTTTTCTGATCCGCAAACTCCCCCGGGAATCCGGGGCAGACAGCGGCGTGCGGGCCACGCCGGAGATGCTGGCGGATTTACTGGTAAGTGATTTGGCCGCGGATGGCGCGAAGTATCGGCGCGATGTCCCGCGCATTCTCGAAAAGCTGGTTCAGGATGGCACACTTATAAAGCTCGAGGACGGCTATGGCCTCCAGACGCGGGAAAGCAGCGAATGGGATAGAGAGTTCCGCAACCGCCAAACGCGGATGAACAACGATCTGACGGCGTTGGCCAGCAAACGTGGCGCTTTGCTGGGGGCGGCGTGTCAGGAGGCGCTGGAGGCCATTAAACTTGTGCAGGGCAAAAGCAAGGAACCACGCCGGTTGCGTCCTTGTTTTGGTGCGGAGGCCCCCCCGGCGGCGGGCGTTGATATTCCGGTATGGGTGCGGGATGGCTGGGGGGAAAAGGAAAGCACCGTGGTTAATGATGCGCGGTCGGCGGGAAGCGACGGGGCAATAATCTACATTTACGTACCCAAGGCCAGTGCCGATGATCTGCAAAAGGCGATTGTGGACTGCGAGGCCGCGAAGGCGACGCTTGATTTCAAAGGTACGCCAACGACGCCTGAAGGCCGCGAGGCACGCGACGCCATGACGACGCGCCGCGTAACGGCGGAGGCCACGCGCCATGAGATTGTCCGCGATCTTATTGACCGGGCAAAAGTCTTTCAGGGCGGCGGGAACGAAATGTTCCAACTGAATCTCATTGAGAAGGTGCGGGCGGCGGCGGAGGCGGCGCTGACTCGGATGTTTCCGAAGTTCAGGGATGCCGACGATGGCCGATGGGCCAGCGTGATCAACCGCATTAAGAACGGCGACGAGGCGGCGCTAAATGCGATAGATTGGAAAGATGCGCCGGAAAAACACCCGGTTTGCGCCGCGGTGCTGACGGCGGTGAGTTCGGGCAGGCGGGGGAAGGAAGTGCGTGATAATTTTGAATCCAGCCCCTACGGCTGGCCACGCGACGCGGTGGATGCGGCGTTGATGGTGTTGCATGCCACCGGTCACCTGCGGGCGGTCTGCAAAGGGGCACCACTGTCACCGGGGCAGCTTGACCAGGCGAAAATCTCCGTCACGGACTTCCGCGCGGAGTCAGCCACCATCAGCGCACGGGATAAAATTAAACTGCGCAAGATGTTTCAGGACGCGGGTGTCCACTGCCTGCCGAATCAGGAGGCCGCCGGGGCATCGGCATTTCTCAACACCCTGATCGACCTGTCTGCCCTGTGCGGTGGCGATCCACCAATGCCGGCCCGGCCAGCGGCAGGCCATATTGAGACACTTCGCGGATTGGCCGGCGTTGAGCAACTGGCGGAGATGCTCAAACAGCACGATATTTTAACACGGGAGTTTCGGGACTGGACCAGGCTGGCGGAGTTGGCGGCGAAGCGCCAGCCGGGATGGGAAGCTCTACGCAGACTCTTGAAGCACTCCGCAGCGCTGCCGCCGGCCAGCGAGTTTCAGAATCAGGCGGAAGCAGTGCGGATCCAGCGGCGATTGCTGGACAGTACCGATCCGGTGCCGGAGATCCGCAAGTCCTTAAGCGGCATACTGCGGGCGGCGGTAAACGCGGCGGCGCAGGAATATGAAAAAACATACCGCCAGGAGTTGGCCACGCTGGAGGCCAATGACAACTGGAGGCGGCTTGCGGCGACGGACAGAAAGAGGATATTGACCGATGAGCACATTGACTCGCTGCCGCGCGTGGCGGTGGGCAGTGAAGATGAGCTACTCAGCACGTTGGAGCGAACACCCCTGACCCAGTGGAGAACCAAAACCGATGCGCTGACGCAGCAGTTTGCGCGTGCGGCCATGGTGACGGCGCAACTGTTGGAACCCACCGCGCGGCGCGTGCATCTGACCAGCGCCACGCTCAAAACGCCGGAAGATGTCCGGGCCTGGGTGAGTATTACCGAGCGGGATTTGTTGAACCAATTGTCGCACGGACCGGTGGTGATTTCATGATAAACCGCGGGAGCAACCCCTCGCGGTTTGAAAGGTGTTTCCATGGCGTCTGTTCTGACTTCTGATCTCCGAAACCGCCTCGAGCGCGCAGTTGTTGACGCACGCGATATTGCTGAAGCTGGTGCCGCTGCCGCGCTGGCGGCGCTGGCCGTCGATCACCATGAGCCGTTTGGGCACATGACCTCCACCGATCGGGCGCTGCGGAACGCGCTGCGGGCGCGGGCGCGACAACTGGGCGATCAACAGGATACATCAGGGCGGCTGAATATTAGCCACCTCATTTCCGAGTGCGCCTATGAGCATTGGCACCGGATGCTTTTTGCACGATTCCTGGCTGAAAATGGTCTGCTTATCGAGCCGCGGGATAAAGTGGCAATCAGCCTGGCCGAAGCCCAGGAACTCTCCAAGGAGGCGGGCACGGAAGTGTGGGATTTTGTGGGCCGCTGCGCGCAGCGGATGCTGCCGCAGATATTCCGGCCAGACGATCCGCTGCTGCGGATATCCCTGGCGCGGGAATACCGTATCAATCTTGAGGGGTTGTTGGATTCGCTGCCGGAAGCGGTGTTCACCGCGTCGGATGCGATGGGCTGGGTTTATCAATTCTGGCAAAGCAGGAAAAAAGACCGGGTTAACGCCTCGGGAGTTAAGATCGGGGCCGACGAAATATCAGCCGTCACGCAGTTATTCACCGAACCCTATATGGTCGAATTTCTGCTGCATAACACACTGGGGGCATGGTGGGCGGGTAAAAAACTAAGCGCCCGAGATATGGAAAATACAACATCGGAGGACGATCTGCGAAAGCGACTCGCGCTGCCGGGCGTAACGTGGAATTATTTGCGGTTTATCCGGACACAAGATGGCAACACCGGCTGCTGGCGGCCAGCGGCCGGAACCTTTGCGGACTGGCCGGCGACCGTGGCGGAACTGAAAATTCTTGATCCCTGTTGCGGGTCGGGGCATTTTCTCGTCGCGGCGCTGCATCATCTGGTGCCCATACGGATGGCGGAAGAGGGTTTGTCCACGGCGGCGGCAGTGGAGGCGGTGCTGCGGGATAATATATTCGGATTGGAAATTGATGAGCGGTGCTGTCAGCTTGCCGCATTTGCCCTGGCACTTGAAGCCTGGAAGATAAGCGGCTGGAAGCCACTTCCACCCCTAAATATTGCCTGCACCGGCATCGGGCCGCAATGTTCGGCGGAGCAATGGCTGAAGCTGGCGGAGGAATCCGGTATTCCGATGCCGGCGATTGGGGGTGAATTCATCAAGCAGGGGCTGTTGAACCTGCATGAATTGTTTTCGCGGGCGTCTACATTGGGATCCCTGATCAACCCGGCGAACCTGCCGGGGCACATCATTGCGGCGGACTTTGAAACAATTCAACCATATCTCAAGGCGATTTTAGAAGCCGAAAAGACCGATGACGGATTACGGGAGCGGGCCATCGCGGCGGCGGGAATGGTGAAGGCGGCGGAATTGCTGGCGGATGATTATACGCTGGTGATTACCAATGTGCCGTACCTGGGGCGGGGCAAGCAGGATGAAATTCTCAGGAAACACCTTGAGGTGCACTATAAAGAAGGCAAGGCGGATTTGGCGACAGCGTTTGCTCTGCGCTGCCTGGATTTCTGCCAAAGTGGAAGCGGCATCCTGCCGCTTGAAGTGAAGGCCGATCGCACAGAGCGTAAGGAATCGGCAAGCGAAGCAGATTCGGCGGGCACAAGAAGCGGCGGGGCCATTTGCCACGGTTCAGTGGCGTTGGTAACGCCACAGAATTGGCTGTTTTTGACGACATATACGAAGCTGCGTGAACGATTGCTCAAGGAGCGGCAATGGAATTTTGTGGCACGGCTGGGGCCAGGAGCGTTTGAAACCATTGGTGGCCATGTGGTCAACGTTTCACTCTTGGCGCTTACGGCCAAGGCACCGGATCAGCACCATCTGATGGCGGGCGTGGATGCGTCCGCAGCCAAGGGATGCGAGGAGAAGGCCGCATTGTTGCGTGGAGAAACAGTAGAAGCGACTTCCAGCCGCTTGGGCACGGTGGGCACGGCCTCCGGCCAAACCGGGGCCACCGCCGGAAAAGGAAGCTTATCGGCTGTCGATTTGGATACAGGTGTCACGGGTGTTGATAACGATGGTGCGGTGATTGATTGTGAAAAGCGGCTGGAAGCCGCTTCCAATCTGGGAACCCGGCAGGATGCCGCGCCTACGCCCACGGTTATCCCGCAGGCAAGGCATCTCTCCGGCGCTTGTGTAATCCGCCTCGGTGGAGCAGTGGGTGCCGGCAGACTCGGCGACTACCTTCGGGCGTGGCAGGGGATAGTGACGGGCGACGACAATCGATTCCTTCTTTCACACTGGGAGTTAGCGGGGCGGGCGAGCGCCTGGTCGAGGTTGCAGCGTCCACCGGAGGCCACGGCCCCCTTTTGTGGCCGGTCAGAGGTGCTGCGGTGGGATGCCGGCGAGGGTGCCCTCCATGTTGATTCGAGGGCACACAATTTTCCACCGCCATCGGTGATCGGGCGGTCCGGCGTGGCCGTGCAAAGGATGGGTCTCGTCGCCGCGACCCTCTTCGACGGCGACGTGTTCAACGACGCGGTGGCACCCCTAGTTCCCTTTGACAGCAAACACCTTCCAGCGATCTGGGCCTTTGCCGAGTCCTGCGGGTTCAGCGAGGCCGTTCGCGCGGTGAACCAAAAGGTAAACGTGACGCCCGGCTCCTTCCACGAGGTCGAGTTCGACCTTGCGTATTGGCAGAAGGTCGCTGCGGAGAAATATCCGAATGGTTTACCGGAGCCGGAGAGTGATGATCCGACGCAGTGGCTTTTTCACGGATTTCCAGGCGGCAATGTGGAAGCGGCTTCCAGCCGCTTTGCTGGCCAGCGGCAGGAGGCCACTTCCACTTCTCCTTTGCAGGTCGCCGTGGCACGATTGATGGGGTACCGCTGGCCAGCAGAGTTGGATGAGAACATGCGCCTTAGTACGCGAGCACGGGAATTGGTCAAACGCTGCGACCAATTACTGCAATTTGCGGATGCGGACGGCATTGCTTGTATTCCGGCCGTGCGCGGGGAGGAACCGGCGGCGACGCGATTGTTGGCGCTGCTGGCGGCGTGCGGAATATCGCCGGAACAGATGCGTGAACTGGCGGGCGGGGTGGACCTGGATCAGTGGCTGCGCGAAAGTTTTTTTGAGCAGCACTGCAAATTGTTTCATGACCGGCCCTTCGTGTGGCAGATATGGGATGGGCGTAAAAGAGATGGCTTTCAGGCGCTTGTGAATTACCATAAGCTCTGCGAAAGTGGCGGCAAGGGTCGGAAATTATTGGAGTCGTTGGCCTATTCCTACCTTGGCGAATGGATCAGCCGACAGCAGGATGGGGTAAGACGCGGCGAAGGCGGCGCGGAAGACCGGCTGGCCGCAGCACTGGAATTGCAGAAGCAACTGGCGGCCATACTGGCCGGTGAGCCGCCGTATGATATTTTTGTGCGCTGGAAACCGCTGAGCCAGCAGGCCATTGGGTGGGATCCGGACATCAACGATGGCGTGCGTATGAATATTCGGCCATTTTTGGCGGTGGATTTGCCCAATGGAAAAAAAGGGGCGGGCGTGCTGCGGTGGAAACCAAATATAAAATGGGACAAAGATCGCGGCAAAGAGCCGCAGCGGAAGAAAGAAGAGTTTCCGTGGTTCTGGGGCTGGGATGGCAAGGCTATGGATTTTATGGGTGGGAAATTATGTGACGGCAATCGCTGGAATAATTGCCATTACAGCAATAATCTCAAACAGACGGCACGGGATGCCGGAAAGGAAAGCCGATGAATAAGAAACTTTTTGAAACGCTTCATCTGCGCGGGTTTCTCTCATTTGGGCCGGAAAGCCAGCCTGTGGGCCTCACCGGCTTGAACGTGCTCATTGGCCCCAACGGCGTGGGGAAAAGCAACTTCGTTGAGGCTATTGAACTGTTGCACGCCGCGCCAAAGGATTTTAGCGCGGCAATCCGAATTGGAGGCTTGCCGTCGAATTGGATTTGGCATGGCCGGGATGGCGCGGCATCGGCGCGGCTGGAAGCGCGGCTGGGGGCGGTGGATAACACGCCGGAATTGCGCTACGGCATTGAGTTTATGCAAAATGCGGATCGGCTGGAGATTACAGATGAGATTCTGGAGGATGCGGACAAAATCGAACCGCACGTCAAGGATGTGCGATTTTATTATCGCCTGCGGCGGGGACGGCCTGTAATTAGTGTTCGCCAGCGGTCCGCGGATTCGGCGGCGGGAGCGTATACGCCGCGTGATCTGCCGCAGTTGCCCTTGCACCTCTCGGCGTTGTCACAAATAAAGGACCCCGCGAGTTTCCCGGAGTTTTCAGCGGTGGCGGAACGCTTCAACAATATTCAGATATTCAGGGAGTGGGGTTTTGGCCGATCAAGCGCGTTGCGTGTGCCGCAGCCGGCCAATCTGCCAACGGATGTACTGCTACCCCAACTGGTAAATCTAGGGTTGGTGTTAAATGAACTGGAGCAGGGCCACACGTGGGTGCGATTCAATGAATTGATGCACGGCTTTCTGCCCCGATTCACGCGGTTGACTACCAAGGTATCCGGAGGTTCCGTGCAGATTTTTCTGCACGAAGATGGGCTGGGTGTGCCTGTCCCGGCGACCCGCCTTTCGGACGGTACGCTTCGATTTCTAGCGCTCTTGGCCATCCTGCTGAACGCGGAATCCTCACCGCTGATCTGCATTGAAGAGCCGGAGTTGGGTCTGCACCCGGACGCGATGAGCATTTTGGCGGAATTGCTGGTTGAAGCGTCCGAGAAAACGCAGATTATTGTTACCACGCATTCCGATGCGCTGGTATCCGCATTTACCCAGCGGACTGATTCAGTGCTGGTGTGTGATTACCTGGAAAATGGAACCGAGTTGCGACGGCTGGACGCGGAGAAACTGGCACACTGGCTTAAGGATTATCGCCTTGGCGATCTTTGGCGCACCGGCAAATTGGGGGGCAACCTGTGGTAAACAGTATCGCCATTTATATCGAAGGTGGTGGGGATACCGCGAATACCAAAAGTTTCTTGCGGGAAGGTTATTCGGCATTTTTTGACTCCGTGCGCGAATTGGCGCGAAAGAAAGCCATCCGCTGGCAGTTGGTTATCTGTGGAGGCCGAAGCCAGGCTTATGCCGCGTTTGTCGATGCGGTCAAACAAGAGCCGGAGGTATTCAACGTGCTGCTGGTGGATTCCGAAGATCCGGTGGCCATTTCGGTTTCACCATGGGCACACTTGGAGAATCGCAAAGGGGATCGGTGGACTAAGCCGACGGATGTTGATGATTCGCAATGCCAGATGATGGTGGCGTGTATGGAGGCGTGGTTTCTGGCTGATCTGGCCGCGTTGAAGCGGCACTTTGGCGGTAATTTTGATGCTGAAAAATGTCCTGCGGCCAATCTGGCTGAAAGTCGAACGAAGGACAATATTCATGATGCCCTGCGGCAGGCCACTCGCAATACGCCTGCCAAAGAATATCAAAAGATTAGGGATGGCGCGGGGTTGCTTAAACGCTTGGACGCCGGCGCGGTACGCACACATTGCAAGTGGTGTGATCGTCTGTTTGCCCAGCTTGAGCGGACCATCGGAGGCAGGCTATGAGCGATGTCCGCGCATATCCAACGTTACTGGCGGCGGTGCTGGCCTCGCTGCAACGCGCTGCGCGGTGCGACACCAACGACATGGTGGCCCCGGCGGCGGTGCTGTGGACGGACGCCGATGGCCAGTGGAAACCCTTGGTTGAACAGATGCGGCCACAATGCCCGGACCTTTTTACCCTCGGCGATTACAACCCTGACGCCCGGACCGGACCCGCAATCTGGCTGCGCTGTGTGGTCGAACCGGGTGTGAGGGCGGAGAAATTTCCCGAACTTACCTGGTCGCCGGTGACACCACCGATCATTTATATGCCGGGCGTGAGCCGGCAGACGCTCCGGGCGGTAGAGGAATGTCCGGATGCACTCAAGCCGCTGGTGGAATTGCAGTATCGCGGAGCGTTGTGGACACAGCGGAACGGAAAAGATTGGAGCGTTCGCGCATTTCTGACCAATGACGAGGAAGGCTTGGGGCTGGATGTGGCGGAAGATTACCGCACATTGCAGGCCATGCAGGGGGCCTTGGCGCAGCTTGGTGCAACGCCGGTGGCGCGGTTGGTGGGCCGACGTTTGGAAGCGGAGGATTTTGACCGGCTGTTGATCGGTGATACACCGCGTGATTTGCTGCAGTGGCTGGGCAACCCGGAAATAACGCGGGGGCAATGGGATGATGTCGTATGGTCGGCCTTTTGCAGCCGCTGCCGGGAGGATTACGGTTTTGATCCGCAGACAGCAGGGCCAATTGTTGGCGGCGAAAAACTTGGCGGCCGCAAGGATGCGTGGGAGGCAGTATGGCGACGGTTTACGGAGGCTCCGGCATTATATCCGGGAATTGTCGATTTATTGCGGCGGGCCAAACCAAGCGGGGCGTTACCTTTTGATAAAGAGCCGTGGCCTGATGAGAACGAGGCGATGGAGACCTCCTTGCGCGGCGCACTGGCGGAATTGGCTGCAAAAAGCCCCGCCGACGCGCGCCAAGCGGTGGAGGAGTTGGAACTGCAGCACCGCCAGCGGCGTAACTGGGTATGGGCGAAAATGGAGTTGTGCCCGCTGGCGGAGGCGCTGCGGCACCTGGCGGTCCTGGCGGAACGAACCGGTAAGCCGTTGGGCGGCGACTCCGCGGAAGCGATGGCCCAACTATACATCGAAGGTGGCTATCTGGCCGATGACGCGATGCTGCGGGCGATGGCATGTGTAAAGACGACGGAGGACACGGTGGCGGTTGGGACGGCCGTGCGGTGCATGTATTTGCCGTGGCTGGATGACACAGCGCGGAATTTTCAGCGCTGCGCAGGCGCGGGGTCATGGCCGGCTCCAGTGCAGCAGGCAATGGCGAACGTGGCTGCGGGAACGTGCATTTTGTTTGTGGATGCTCTGCGGTTTGACCTCGGACAACGATTGGCGGAGCTGGGCGGGGTATCCAATATGGAGGTTTCCCGCGGCTGGCGCTGGGCGGCGTTGCCGACAGTGACGGCAACCGCCAAGCCGGCGGTATCGCCGGTGGTGGATAAACTGCAAGGAGGAAAATTGGGGCCTGATTTTTTACCGGAACTCACAGGTACTGGCGAAGGATTGAATACCGAAAGGTTCCGCAAACTGCTTTCCGGGGCAGGTTTTCAGGTGTTTGGTCCCGCGCAGAGCGGTGAGCCGCTGGCTGAAGCGGCACGCGGGTGGACCGAGTTCGGCGAATTCGACAAACTGGGCCATGCGTTGGCGGGAAAGTTGGCCGGGCGCATTGCGGATCAGTTAAAGCTGCTGCTGGAGCGGATACAAGGGCTGCTGGAGGCCGGCTGGCGGCGTGTGTGTGTGGTCACGGATCATGGGTGGTTGTTGGTGCCGGGTGGAATACCGGGCGTGCAACTGCCCAAATATCTCGTCGAGAGTCGCTGGTCACGGTGCGCGGCAATCAAGGATACATCACGTATAAACGTTCCGGTGGCCGGCTGGTCGTGGAATCCGCAGGAGCATTTTGCGCACGCGCCGGGCGCGCACTGCTTTTTGAATGGGCAGGACTACGCGCACGGCGGCGTAAGCCTGCAGGAATGCGTGATTCCGGTGCTGACATTTGTCCCCGCCGGCGCACCGCGCGCGGTGGTGGCCACAGTGCGTGAAGTTCAGTGGGTGGGGCTCCGTTGCCGGGTGTTGGTGGAGCCGGCGACGTCTGGATTGCGGGCTGATTTACGCACGAAGCCCAACCTGGCCGAGTCGAGCGTTACCGAATCCAAGCCGTTGGATGCCGACGGCAAGGCGGCACTTTTGGTGGCAGATGACGCCTTGGACGGGACGTCGGTGAGCCTGGTTATTGTAGACACTTCAGGCCGCGTGGTTTGCAAACACGCGACGATTATTGGAGGCGAAAAGTGATAATGGAATTGGACCATCTTGATAAATTGGCGGCGGCGGCATTTGACGGCTACCTGGTCCGGAAAGATTTGGTACGGCGGTACAGCCGCCAGTATCCGGTGCCCACGTATGTGGTGGAATTTCTGCTGGGCCGATATTGCGCCACAGTCAATGAGGCGGAAATCGCCGAAGGCTTGCAGGTAGTGGAACGGCAACTCACGGACCGGGCGGTGCGCACGGGGCAGGAGGAATTATTTAAGGCCCGCGCCCGGGAAAAGGGATCAGTCAAGCTGATTGATATTGTCAAAGCGCGGCTGGACTCGCGCAATGACTGCTTTCTGGCGGAGCTGCCGAGTTTGCAACTTGATGATGTGCGGATTCAGGACAGCCTCGTGCGGGAGCACGAGCGGATGCTGACCGATGGCTTTTATGCGGAAGTAACATTGACCTACGACGGGGCTATTGCGCAGGAAAAAAATGGCCGGCCATTCGCAATTGGTAGTCTGCGGGCGATACAACTCTCCAAGTCCGATGTGCTGAACGTCATGGCGCACGCGCGAAGTCAGTTTACCACCGAAGAATGGCGGGATCTGTTGATCCGGTCAATTGGGCTTGAACCGGCGGGACTTTCAGATCGCGCCAAGATGGTCACATTGCTGCGGATGATTCCCTTTGTGGAGCGCAATTACAACCTGGTGGAACTTGGCCCGCGGGGTACGGGCAAGAGCCATTTGTTCCAGCAGATTTCGCCCTACTCGCATCTGATTTCAGGCGGTAAAGCGACGGTGGCCAAGATGTTTGTAAATAACGCAAGCGGCCAGCGGGGTCTGGTCTGCCACTATGACGTGGTATGTTTTGACGAGGTGGCCGGCATTTCCTTTGATCAGAAGGATGGTGTCAATATCATGAAGGGCTACATGGCCTCGGGCGAGTTTTCGCGCGGGAAAGAGAGCATCCGCGCGTCGGGCAGCATTGTGATGGTGGGAAATCTGGATTTGGATATCGAGCAGCAACAGCGGATCAGCCATCTGCTGGCACCGCTGCCGCCGGAGATGCGGTATGACACCGCGTTTATGGACCGTCTGCATTGCTATGTGCCCGGCTGGGAGTTTCCCAAGGTCAATCCCAAGGAGCAGTTGACGCAACACTTTGGACTCGTCAGCGATTTTATTTCCGAATGTTGGACAAAATTACGTGAGTCAAGCCGGCTCTCGGTGCTGCAGGGACGGGTCAATTGGGGCGGCGCGCTAAGTGGTCGCGATATTGAGGCGGTAACCCGGACATGCAGCGGGTTGCTGAAGTTGCTGTTTCCTGATCCGGCTATGCCCGTGCCGGATGAGGAGTTGGAAAAAATTATTCGCGTGGCCCTGGAATGTCGGCGGCGCGTAAAAGAACAGCAGAAACGGGTATTGAAAACCGAGTTCCGCAACAGCCATTTCAGTTACTTTATGGGTGTGGACGGCGTGGAGCAGTTTGTCTCAACCCCCGAGTTGCACAGTGAGGATCGCATTGAAAGCGACCCCTTGCCGCCGGGACAGGTGTGGGCCATCAGCGCCGGCGGCCAGGATTCCGCGCCCGGTCTGTATCGCATTGAGGTGACGGTCGGCCCCGGAGGCGGCGTGAGGATATTGAACGCTCCAGTGCCACCGGCCTTCCGGGAAAGTGTGCGTTACGGGGAACAGAATCTCTACACGCGATCAAAGGAACTCGTGGGCGATCGCGACCCGCGAGCGCATGAATTTTCGGTGCAGTTGCGTGCCTTGGATGTGGATAAGTCTGGCGGTGGACTGGGCTTGGCGGTGCTCCTGGCGCTGTGCGGTGGCCTGCTGGAGCGCAGCGTAAAAGGCGGGCTGATCGTTGTAGGGGCGCTGAACTTGGGCGGATCAGTGGAGGTAATCGCAAACCCGGTGGCCATTGTGGAACTGGCGGTCGAGAAGGGGGCAGCTACGGTGCTCATGCCCATATCATCGCGCAAGCAGCTGTTTAATCTTTCAGACGACATGGCCACCAAGATCAGCATTGAATTTTACGGCGATCCAGCGGACGCGTTCAGCAAGGCGGTGCTGGAGTAAACAGGCGAAGCTTTCGAAGGACGGCCGCACGAATGGCCTACTTTTTCCCGTGCAGCGTTTTTGCCATCTGATATTCCCCGGCAAAGTCCATGCCGATGTCCAGACCGGGATTGATGATTTTGAAGGCTGCGTACATCAAGCATACCCGATGCAGGCCGCTGAATTGCCCCGGCAACGTCCGGGGAAGCGAAACGGGGACGTGATTAGCTAATAAAAATAACGGCGGCGGAAAACAGCCGCGCTCCCAGATAACTCCCGCCCTCGCCGTCGCTGCAGCGCCTTCCCTATCCTCCTATCTCCTGACTCCTGTCTCCTGACTCCTGAACACTGAACACTGAAAACTCAAAACATTACCCACCAGCGCCGCCCCCTATAGCTTCTCCACGGCATAAGTGCCGCATTCCGGTCCGCCGGGATTTGACAAGTAAATAACACGCCGCCACAGTGATCGCGGAAAAGAATCCTGAACAGAAACCCGTTGCTCGTCACTCGTTGAGTGCCCGTGTGTTTCGTTGCTCGCTGCTCGTTAAGCGCAGCGTTTCGTTGTTCGTTGTAGCCAACAGCCCGCGCCCATTCCGCGCAATTCTGAAATTACTGATCAATACTGACCAATACCGACCAATACTGTAAAACGACTCCCAACTCCTCAATGCTAAATGCCGGCGGCCACAGCCGCCCCAAAACATCTTGAGCATCTTGAGCACCTTGGCCGTCGCAGCGACAATCAACCCTGTTGTTCGTTGTTCGTTGCTCGTTACAACGAAGCCCCCGCGCCCCCATTCTATCTCCTAACTCCTAACTCCTGAATGCCCCCCCCAAAAAACATCTTGGGCATCTAGGGCAACTTGAACCAAACCCGCTAAAATCAACGCTCCCATCAACTTGCCCAACTTGGGCACCTTGCCCCCCGAACTTGGGCATCTTGGGCAACTTGAAATTCGCAAAGTCTCCCAACTCCTATCTCCTAACTCCTAAATCCTCGTCCAACTCCTAACTCCTAAATGCTGGCGGTGCCGCCGCGCTGCGGAATCGGCCACCGGCCCGCATGGCCCGGATGTGTTACGCATCGGCATGGCCAGGACGCGCATAGTGCCCTGTTCCACCCGTAATTACGGATGGAACAGGGCACTGGTGGTTTTTTATCTGTGCGCATTGCCGCATTGCCATGAACAACCTGAAGAAGGAATGGTCACAAAGCACAGAGCCTTGTTGGCCATTGGGTAAGAAATAATTACAATGGATCACGTTCATCACTCGCCGGGTTGATTGGCGGTGGGTGTGTGCCATGGCAAAGGTGTTGCAATGAAGGAAATTGAATTAGCCGGTGCGGAAGAGTCGGCCATGATCAACCGCATGGCCAAGGTGTTGGCGGATTCTATGTCAGGCTGGGGAATGTTTCAATCATGGGCGACGGATTCGTGGCGTCCGGAAGTGAATTTATATGAAACCTCCGGGGCCTTCATGGTGTGCGCGGACCTGGCGGGAATGGATGAAAGCGCCATACAGGTCAGCGTGGTGGAAAATCAGTTGGTAATCCGTGGCCGACGTATATGTCCGATGCCGGGCGGAACGGAAAAGGCCGTCGCGGTACATCTTATGGAAATTGACCATGGGGGCTTCGGGCGCAGTATTGATATTCCGGCCAATGTGGATGACAAGCGGATTTCCGCCCATTACGATGCCGGAATGCTCTGGGTTACATTACCAAAAGCCCAGTGATGATAAGCGCGCGGTGGCGTTGGTCGCATATTCATGATAGCGGAAAATAAATGCGGGACAGTATGGCGGAAGAAAATAAAGAACAGACAGATTCGGTAATTCCTATTGCTCTGAAAGATCCGGCCGATCCGGTGCCGGAGCCGGAAGCGGCATCTAAGCCGACGACCGCCACCGTCAGCGGACCGATGTTACATCAGGTGCGGATACCGGAAGTCATCGCGATTATGCCGGTGCGGGATGCGGTGGCGTTTCCGGGAGCGGTGATTCCGTTGACCATCGCGCGGGATAAGAGCCGACGATTGTTGGATGACGTGATGCCCGGGGACAAGATTCTCGGCGTTCTGACCCAAAAAAATGAAAGCGTCGAAAATCCGCAGCCGGCGGATATGCATAGCGTCGGCACCGTGGCGATTGTGCTGAAAATGCTTCGGCCCGCGGATGGGCAGCAGAGTATCGTTGTCCACGGGCTGGTTCGATTTCGTGTTCTGGAATTTGTGCAGCAGGAACCGTATCTCAAAGCGCGGGTGGAGGCTCTTCCGGATGTGACGGAGGGCTTTGGTCCGGATACGACTTTACTGGTGGACAGCGTCCGACAGGCGGCCAAACGGATGATTGAATTGTCGCCTAATATTCCGGATGAAGCGGCGAACATTCTTATTGATATCGATTCTCCGTCCACCCTGGCGGATTTTCTTGCCGCGAATCTGCACGATGCCGTGTCGGATAAGCTGGCGCTACTGGAAGAAACCGATGTAATCAAGCGATTGCTGATGGTGCGGCAGAAGCTGGCGACACGTATTGAATTGCTGGAACTGGAAGAAAAAATTCAATCGCAGGTGCGATCGAGCATTGATAAGAATCAGCGCCATTATTTTCTCCAGGAGCAGATTAAAGCGATTCAAAAGGAATTGGGGCAGGCCGATGAACAGAGCCAGGAGCTCTCTGATCTGAAGAAGCGCATTGATGAAGCCAAGGTTCCCGAAATCGTGAAGAAAGAGACAGACCGCGAATTGGCACGGCTTACTGCGGTGCCGCAGGCGTCGCCGGAGTACGGCGTGATTCGGTCGTTTCTGGAGACCGTTGCGGAGTTGCCGTGGAGTAAGTCCACCCAGGATGATCTGGATATCAACCGGGCACGGGCAATTCTGGATCGCGATCATTATGATCTGGAAAAAATAAAACGACGGATCATCGAGTTTTTGGCGGTGCGGAAGCTGAATCCGACGGGCCGGGGACCGATTCTGTGTTTTCTCGGACCGCCCGGCGTGGGTAAAACCAGTCTGGGCAAATCCATCGCGGAATCATTGGGGCGAAAGTTTGTGCGCATGAGCCTTGGTGGCGTGCGGGATGAGGCGGATATTCGCGGGCATCGCAGGACGTATGTCGGTTCGATGCCGGGACGCATCATTCAGGAACTGCGCAAAGTCGGCACGAATAATCCGGTGATGATGCTCGACGAAGTGGACAAGCTGGGGGCCGATTTTCGGGGCGATCCGTCGGCGGCATTGCTGGAAGTCCTGGATCCGCAACAGAACAATACGTTTCAGGATCATTACCTGGGTGTGCCGTTTGATTTGAGCAATATTATATTTATATGCACCGCCAATTATATGGAGCCGGTTCCCCCCGCTTTGCGCGACCGCATGGAAGTTATTGAAATTCCCGGTTATACCCAGCAGGACAAATTGCTGATTGCCCGAAAATATCTGATTCCGCGGCAGTTAAAGGAAAATGGCGTCACGCGTAAGGATTGCGAGATTTCATCGGCGACGCTGGAAGCGATTATTGACCGTTACACCCGCGAGGCTGGAGTGCGGAATCTGGAGCGTACCATTGGTTCGGTTATGCGCGGTGTGGCGGCAACACTGGTGGGCGGCATTGCCACGCCCGCCAAGTCGCGGCAGTCAGATAAGACGGTTTCCCATGGTACGGCGGGGAATGGCAAATCGCCTTCCGAAAAAACGGTTAAAATAGTCGTCAGGCCCGATGATTTGTCCAATTATCTCGGGCCGCCGATATTTGAAAGCGAAGTGGCCCTGCGCACGGCCACGCCGGGCGTGGCCACGGGATTGGCGTATACGCCGGCCGGCGGAGATATTTTGTTTGTGGAAGCCACACGGATGCCCGGCAAAGGGCGTCTGCGGTTGACCGGACAGATCGGAAATGTGATGCGTGAATCAGCCCATGCGGCGTATTCACTGCTTAAAAGCAATGCTGAACGCCTGGGCGTGAATCCCGGTGTTTTCCGTGATCATGACGTGCATGTGCATGTGCCGGCGGGGGCCGTGCCGAAAGATGGACCCTCCGCCGGAGTGGCCATGTACACGGCCCTGGCATCGTTATTTATCAATAAAGCGGTACGTCCTGATGTCGCAATGACTGGTGAAATCACCTTGCGGGGATTGGTTCTGCCGATCGGCGGCGTAAAAGAAAAAGTGATCGCCGCCCAACATGCCGGAATTAAAACCGTGATTCTTCCGGATCGTAATGAAAAGAATCTGCAGGAAGTTCGGCAGCAGCTTAAAAAAGAAATGAAGTTTATTTTTGTTAAGACCGTCGATGAGGTGCTGGCCGCGGCTATCAATCCGGCCCATGACAGCAGGGGGTCGGCGACAGGCTTGGAAAAGCGTAATGGCCTAAAACGTAAGGTCATCCCGCCGGCGGGTGCGCGTGCGATTGGCAAAGTTGAAGCGGTATGATGAATGGTAGCAGGCCTATTGCGGCGGAGCATCAACGGCCTGACGCTGAAATGTCAACGCGTCAGCCAAGGCCAGACATTGCCGCGCCAGCTCTAACGGTCGTGGATCTCGGTGTGATGGAATACTGCGCCGCGTGGGAAATTCAGTTGCAATGGCATCAAAAGGTGGTGGATGGTAAATGTCCGTCGGGTGTTTTGCTGCTGGTGGAACATCCACCTGTTATTACCATTGGTCGGCATCCCGGATCGGAAAAACATCTGCTGGCCGATGCTGGTATGCTGGCAGCGCTGGGTGTGGCCGTGCAATCCACCGATCGAGGCGGTGATATTACATTTCACGGGCCGGGACAGTTGGTTGTGTACCCGATTATTCCGCTTAATCGATATAATTTGAGAATACATGAATATTTGCGGCTATTGGAGTCCGCTGTGATTCGTACTCTGGCGGGCTTTCAACTCGATGGGCAGCGGGATTCGGGAGCGACCGGGGTGTGGCTCAAGTCGGCACGCGCCGGCCCGGATGCGTTGGCCAAGGTCTGCGCGATCGGCATCAAGCTGCGACGATGGGTTTCACTGCATGGCCTGGCATTAAATGTAAGGACGAACTTGAGCCTATTTGATCTGATTAATCCCTGCGGGTTAGGTCGTGCGGTTACGTCACTGGCCGCAGAACTTGGGCCGCAGTGCCCGGATATGTCGGTGGTGAAAAAAGCCATGACCAGAGAAATATCCGCTGTGCTGGGCGATACATTTCACGGTTCGTGAAAAGAACAATCGGATCGGCCCTCATGAGAGGTATTTGCGGTAGGTGTATGGTAAATGCAGTATTTGGTGCAATATCCGTCCGTTGCGTGGCAGCGGATACGGTTGCCTGGAAAGCCCACGCGACAATTTAGGCGGGGCGGAAAAATGCCTGCGGCATGACCGGGTTGTGGGGACGATGTAAGCAGGGTGTTCCAAGCACTATAGTCCAGTGAGGTTATGAATCATCAGTAAAAGTCGCTGAATCGATCAGGGCACTGAATCGCTGACGTATGCAAACGGCTTTGAGGTCTTTCCGATTCCGCTGCAACCAAACCAAGAATTGCACCGGATATGTTTTTGGAGAAATACAAGATGACGACCATCGGGTTTATTGGTACCGGGCGAATGGGTACGCCAATGATTCGGAATTTGATTGCAGCGGGCTATTCACTTCGCGTATTTAATCGGACGGCGGCACATACCGCGGAAGCGGTTGCTGCGGGCTCCACGGCCTGCGCCACAGCGGCTGAAACCGTGGATATCGATGGTATTGTCCTGACCATGCTTGCGGATGATGCTGCGGTGCGAGCCGTCATGTTGGGATCACATGGCATTTTGAAAAAACTTGGCCGTGGGGGCGTGCATGTATCCATGAGCACTATTGCACCGGCCACCGCTTGTGAACTGGCCGCATTGCACCAGGAAAATGGTTCCACCTATATTGCCGCTCCAGTGTTCGGACGGCCCGACGCTGCGGCGGCAAAAAAACTCTGGGTCTGCACTTCGGGAGACGCTGCCGCCAAGACTCGGGTGCGGCCAGTGCTCGAAGCATTGGGACAGGCAGTGGTGGATTTCGGTGATCGTGTGGAATCAGCCAATGTGCTGAAATTGTGCGGCAATTTTATGGTCGCGGCGGCCACAGAAGCAATGGCCGAGGCGTTTACATTGGCCGAAAAAGCCGGCGTCGATAAGCAGGCCGCCCTGGAGCTGCTATGTGGCGGCGTTTTCGCCAGTCCGCTGTACCGAAATTATGGTCAGTCCGTCGTGGACATGTCGCATTTTCCGGCGAAGTTTCTGCTGCGCTTGGGCCTAAAAGATTTACGTTTGGTGCGTGATGCCGCGGATCAATATGGCACACCAATGCCACTGGCCGATCTGGTGTTCAACCGCCTGCAATCCGGAATGGCCAAAGGTCGCGGAGAATTGGACTGGACCGGTTTGGCTCTTGGCGCACGCGACGACGCGGGGCTTAAGGCAGGCGTATAATTCGTTGACCTGTTTACTGCCGGCCCCTGCACAGGGTGATCTCATGATGCACGCACCAGCAATTCTGCCGCCGCTTTAGTGCGGCCAATAAAAGTCGACACGCGATTGAACCGCAGGAATTGGGTCGGGTTTGGACTTCAAAGACTTGTTAACAGCGGCGTTGTGTTTTAAGCTACGTAAATGGTTGTGATTAATATACTTCTATGAAAGGCATTGTTAACTATGACGGACATCGCATTTACCACTGTACGCGTACCACCCCACGGACAACCCATCACCATGGGGTCGGACAACAAACTGCGGGTGCCGGATCACCCGATTTTGCCATTTATTGAAGGTGACGGCACCGGGCCGGATATATGGCGGGCCAGCGTGCGCGTGTTTGATGCGGCGGTTGAAAAATCATACAAAGGTAAACGTAAAATTGCCTGGATGGAGGTCTATGCCGGTGAAAAATCATTTCTGAAATTCAAAACCGGTGAGCCTGCCGGGGATGCCAAGGCGTGGCTTCCCGATGATACGGTCAATGCGTTTCGTAAATTTCTGGTGGGGATTAAAGGACCGTTGACCACACCGGTGGGCGGTGGCATTCGTTCCTTAAATGTGGCGTTACGGCAACAGTTGGATTTATACGTATGTGTGCGGCCCGTGCGGTATTTTACCGGTGTGCCCAGCCCGGTGAAGCGGCCTGAGGCCGTCAATATGGTCATTTATCGTGAAAACACCGAAGATATTTATTCTGGAATCGAATGGGCGGCCGGTTCGCCGGAAGCGCAGAAAGTTTTGAATTTTATAGAAGCCGAATTCCCGCAGACGTTCAAGAAAGTCCGTTTCCCGGCGACCTCCGGCGTGGGTATCAAACCGGTCAGTAAAGAAGGTTCGCAGCGATTGATTGGTGCGGCCATTGATTATGCCATTGCCCATAAGCGAAAAAGTGTGACCTTGGTGCATAAAGGCAACATCATGAAATATACGGAAGGGGCCTTCCGTGACTGGGGATATCAATTGGCCAAGGAAAAATTCGGGGCCGTTGAAATTGATGGTGGCCCCTGGTGCAGGCTGCCCAATGGTATTGTCATTAAAGATTCAATTGCGGATATTACACTTCAACAGGTACTTACGCGGCCTGAAGAGTTTGATGTTATCGCCACATTGAACCTCAACGGCGATTACCTAAGTGACGCTCTGGCGGCACAGGTGGGCGGCATTGGTATTGCGCCGGGGGGCAATATTAACTGTGACACTGGCCATGCCGTGTTTGAAGCCACCCACGGCACCGCTCCCAAATATGCCAATCAGGATAAGGTCAATCCGGGCAGCGTCATACTATCAGGCGTGATGATGCTGGAGCATATCGGGTGGCAGGAGGCTGCTGATTCTATCGTCAGGAGCTTGGAACATACCATTGGCGATAAAGTGGTCACCTACGACTTTGCGCGACTTATGAAAGGCGCAAAAGAGGTCAAATGCAGTGAATTTGCCGATGCGCTGATCGGAAGATTGGCCTGATTGCCACAATCCGTCTATAATCATCACGCGGTATGATTTATGGCAATCACGACTGGCACTAAACGGTTTGGAAGTATGAGGTTAAAATAGTTGTCCGCATTGCGGCAAAGGAATGATTATGAGCGAACAGTTTAAGGAAAAAACGATTCTGGTTGTTGACGATGATGCTGACGTATTGGCGACCATCACCGCAGCCCTTTCCACCACCGGGGCAAAAATAATCTCCGCCAGTGACGGTAATACGGCTGTGGAACTCACCGAAAAGGAACAACCTGATCTGATTGTTCTGGATATGATGTTGCCCAAACGCAGCGGCTTTCTGGTGGTGGAGCGCATCAAGGCCCGTAAACCCAAAGGCAGCAAACCATTTGTTATCATGATTACCGGTAATATGGGCACGCGCCATAAAACTTACGCCGAGACATTGGGCGTTGATGATTACATCAACAAACCCTTTCGTATAGATCGCCTTATAAACTCCATGGACAAGTTGCTGAACCCGGCTGCCGCGGCGGAGTAATCCCCGGTTACCGCCTTCAACGAATGGGAGACGATCATGCCGGAGCTTCCCGAAGTTCAGGAAGTTCTCCGCACGCTGGAGCCTTTTGTTATCAACGTGCGGGTTGTTCGTGTAACGGTTTACCGGAAAAGTTATATACGACACGGCCAGCGCCGAATTTTAGGCTTGACGGGCCGGTGCATCACAAGCACGCTTCGGCATGGAAAAAAGTTGTTCTGCCTTTTCGATGACGGACAGGTATTATTGTTTCATTTAGGTATGAGCGGACGTATCAATTGCTGCCCACCTGATGACCCCAGACGTCCGCACACACACATGACTATCGGCTTGGCATCAGGCCTTGAACTCCGCATGGAAGACCCGCGGCGTTTTGGCGGAGTGTGGCATTATCCAAATTGGGCCAGTGCGCAAGAATGCGAAATAACCGGAAAAATGGGTGTTGACGCTTTGGCAGTTACGCCGGAACATTTCTTCTCTTGGCGCACCATGCGTGGAGGATTAAAAGCTGAATTGCTCTCGCAGCGAACCGTTGCCGGCTTGGGGAATATCTACATTGATGAATCTCTTTGGGTAGCACATTTGCATCCGCTGCAAAAGCTCAATGGTATAAAGCCGGAATGTTATTCTCATCTGGCCACCGCCATTCGTGAGGTCTTAAACAAATCTATCACACTTGGCGGCACCACCTTGCGCGATTATCGGAATGTGGCTCAACAGAAGGGTAATTTTGCCTCCAGCTTGCGTGTTTATGGCCGGGCGGGTTTGCCGTGCTTGCGCTGTGGGGCCGTTCTTATTAGTAGAAATATCAGTGGTCGCACTACGGTATGGTGTCCGAAATGTCAACGGCGTGTTTGACCGGATTTTCGTCGCCGACGGCGCGTGGCAGCCATAAACCTGATCGGGTCGCGGAACGAGCCGCGATGATCTTATGTATCCGGTGAATAATTCGTTATCATGGCAGACTATGGACAGACCGAAGTGTCGCTACAATATTCGAACCTGCGCGACGGCTGGCCGGGTAATAAGTGCTGTTCGTCGCAATCGTGTGTTTGCAAGCGCGGTCACGGCTCCCGGCTTAATTACCGCGTATCTCGTGGCATTATCCCTCTGCGTTGCGGGATGCTCACATTCCTTTGATGCATCTGGAAAAATGGGAGTCGTGCGGCCAATCCGCGGGAGAATAAAGATCATTGAAGTTGAACCCTGGATGAACAGCGCGTTGGTGCGGTTTGACGGGCGACGATGTATGGCATGGTGGGATAATTACTCCGGGTTTTATGCCGGTGGACACCTCCTGCATCAACTGCCGGACGTGGCGGGAACAAGTTACCATTTTGACGGGTTGCTGACTGATCGGGACATTTATCTGGGGCAAGTGTGGGCGGGGAAATCCCCACCTCAGTTCAACGGTATTCCCGGAAAACACGTGCGGTACGGCCTGCAAAAAAAGCACCTGCCGGACCAGACAATTATGTCCGCGACACCCGTTGGGGGTGGTCTGAAATTGCCGACCACAAAACCCAGCTACACAGTTCCTCAAAAGCAGCATAAAATACCACTCCCGGTGCAACTTGGGTCTTAAGACGGATGCGGGCGGCGTTGGCGTGATAACAGCAATGAACATGTGGGTCCCCCATACGATAGACAATGCCCTGTTGATTGGCGCGGCGGCGTTGTTTGTATTGGGGATGATTTTATGGCTTGAATTTGTTCGGGTGGCGCGCCCGGTGCTTACAGTGTTTATGGCAGCCGTGGGGGCCGGATTCGGATTTTTTATGCCGCTGCTTTGGCACACTCAACTGGCCGATCTGACGCTGGTGATAATGGGAATGGTCATCGGGATTCTTCTCGGAGCGGTCTTGTTTCGATTGACACAGGCTCTGCTTTTTGGCGCATTGACCGCGTTATTATGTGGTGGCCTGATGGCGTGGCATGATGGGGCGTTCACGCGACCACCGGCGAAAGTACACAGGCATACGCTCGTGTCGCCTGCGGCTGCGGTGGCGGGAACTGCGGCAACGGAACCCTCCCGCCCGGCAACGACCCGACCGATGCTGGCGCTGCGGCGGCGCGTGATGTGCGACATTGGTAAGCAATATGACGTCATAGCATCAGACATGCGGGGGTTAAATAAATCAGAGAAAGCCCAGATTGCCGCGGCGGCAGCGGCGGGGCTGCTGGTGGCGATTCTGCTGGGACTTTTATTTCCGCGGGCAATGAGTTTGGTCGGTGGAGCATGGGTGGGGGCGGCGATGATAATCTGGGTGGTGGCGGTGTTCACACACCGCTTTGATCCGGGGATGCTTAAGATCGCTGCCCGAAATGTTCAGCCATGGTGGGTCTTTGGGGGGCTGGGTGTTTTGGGAATGGCCATCCAGAGTCGGCATGTGCTGCAAGCCCGGAAAAAGAAGAAAAAAGAAGCCAAAGCGGCGGAAGCCGAAAAGAAAGAGAAGAAAAAATAAACTCCAACCGTGCCATTATTGTGTTGCCGGCCCCAGCGGCATGATGACCTTGCCATAGAACGCGTTTAGTATCCGGGCCAGGCCGGCGGACAGTCCGCAGAAGATTCTTTTATAACCAGCAGCCATGCGAATGCCGACATTACCCTTTGTTTCCGCCAAGGTCAGTAGCGTCCAGAAAATCACCAGTGTGCCAAAAGCAACCTGTAAGGCTCGGCTGAGTTTCAGCGTACCAAAAACATAACCATTGTGAACAGCCCCATAGCCCCAGATACGCCGCCATGGCGGTGGCGTGGGGGCCGACGCATTCCAATGCCGTGATTAATGTGAATGATTATTGTCAATTAAAATGCTCTTGGGCGGCAAAATAGTCAAATACGCATGTCCGTCATGGCATTGCTCGTCAACAGGATGAACTGCCTTTATGATTCAACGCTTGGAATGGCGAATTGGCAATGATGGTGAAGTTGATTATGAAATCAAAGGTATGGAACGCGTCGAATAAATACCTGATCGTGCTTGCATTTGTGGGTGTAATGGTGATCGTTAATCCCGGCTGTGTGGATTTGACCGGACGGCCCGCTGATCCGGTGCAGTCTGCGGTTTTGACCGGTGATCAGTCAGCTTATCAATATCCGGGGCACGCCTTTGGCATGCGCGGGTTTCTCGGGGTTTTCAGCCTGGGCATTGATGGGTTGGCTTCGCATCTTAACGGGGCACATATTATTCAGGCGGCGGCGATCGCCGATCACAGCAAAGGACAATTTCAGCGTATTCTCCTGCGTGATTATCGCAGGCATCTGATGCACGGCCCACTGATATTGTATGGGCATTCATGGGGGGCGGATGATCAGATACGCGTTGCCAGGGCATTAGGGCATCGCGGTATCAAGGTGCAATTGCTGCTGCTGATTGATCCGGTCACGCCGCCGCTGATTCCACCCAATGTGGAACGCTGTATGGATATCTATAAAAGTCATCCCGATTGGGATTGGTTGCCGATATGGCGGGGCGTGCCGGCAAAAGCGAAAAATGTTTATAGCACCAGGTTAACGGATATTAATTTGCGTTATGCCAAAGTGAATTTTCCCACAAAAAAGCTGACACATGCGACGATTATTGACAGTCCCGGTGTTCAGAAGATGATGCTTCACGCCATTCTTGATGCCTGTCAGCGATGGCAAACCCGGCATCCGCGGATAAATATGGCAATTCGTGGTCAGACACAAGACAAAACCACCAAAGTGTCGGATAATCCGTCCCCATGATTACGATTACTCTGCCCGACGGGGCAAAAAAGCAGTTTGATGCCGTTTCTATCACACCTTTGCAGGTGGCGCAAGCCATTGGTCAGCGCCTGGCCCGTGATGCGATAGGGGCGTTGATTAATGGACAGCTTGCCGATCTATCCACGCCTATTCATCAGGATGCGGAAGTGGCAATCGTCACCGCCAAGGCCGCTGATCCCAATGCCGTATATCTGTTACGGCATTCGACCGCCCATGTGATGGCCGAGGCGATTACGCGGCTGTTTCCGGCGGTACGTTTGGCCTATGGCCCCCCGGTGGAGACGGGATTTTACTATGATATGGAATTGGCCCAGCCAATCCGGGAAGAAGATTTTCCACGCATTGAAGCGGAGATGGAAAAAATTGTCGCCGAGAATCGCGCGTTTACGCGCTATGAACTCCCGCGAGAGGCGGCGCTTTCCAAACTGGAACAAGAAGGAAACCCATACAAACTCGACAATGCCCAACGGGCTTTGGCGATAGATTCGCAAGCGGTTATCAGCTTTTACGTTACCGGCGAACCGCAGAAGAATTGGGAAGACCTGTGTCGCGGGCCGCATTTACCCGCGACCGGTCGCATCGGCGCATTCAAGGTCACCAGCGTGGCCGGTGCATATTGGCATGGTGATGCGTCCAAGCAACAGTTGCAGCGGATTTATGGAACCGCGTTTTTCACCCGACAGGAATTGGAATCGCACCTGCAACTTATTGATGAGGCCAAACGTCGCGATCACCGGGTGATTGGAAAACAACTTGGTTTGTTTACCATTTCGCCTCTGGTAGGCAGCGGTTTAATTCTGTGGATGCCCAAGGGGGGCGTGGTTCGGCAGGAACTGGAAAATTTTATGCGGCTGGAATTGGTCCGCCGTGGCTATAGTTCCGTTTATACGCCGCACATCGGGAATATTAATTTATATAAGACCAGCGGGCATTATCCATATTACAAAGAGTCGCAATTCCCAACGATTAAAATGAAGGAACGCGATGGCACAGATGAAAGCGAATATCTGCTCAAACCGATGAACTGCCCGCATCACATTCAGATTTATGCCGCCGCCCCGCACAGTTATCGTGATCTTCCCATACGTCTGGCGGAATTCGGAACCGTTTATCGCTTTGAGCAATCCGGCGAACTATCCGGAATGACGCGTGTGCGTGGATTCACGCAGGACGATGCGCATCTGTTCTGCACGCCGGAACAGGTGGAAGAGGAATTGCGCTCCACCGTGGAAATGGTATTACTGGTATTTAAGACGCTGGGATTCACGGATTACCAGTGTCGGGTGAGTTTACGCGATCCGGCATCGGATAAGTATGCAGGTGATCCGGCCCTGTGGGATCGGGCGGAAGCGACGCTGCGAAAAATTGTGAAAGAGGTCGGGATTCGCCATGAAGAGGCCCTTGGCGAGGCCGCATTTTACGGGCCGAAGCTGGATTTTCTCGTGAAAGATGTCATTGGCCGACAGTGGCAGCTAGGCACCGTGCAGCTTGATTACGTTCTTCCGGAGCGTTTTGCGCTTGAATATATCGGCGCGGATAATTCGCCGCACCGTCCGGTGATGATCCATCGTGCACCGTTCGGTTCCATGGAACGATTCACGGGAATATTGATTGAACATTTTGCCGGCGCGTTTCCGACATGGCTTTCCCCGGTGCAGACCATTGTTCTGAGCATCAGCGAGAAATTCGTCGCCTACGCCCGGGATGTCAACAGCAAGCTCCTGGCCGTCGGGGTACGTTCAGAAATTGATACCGCGGATGATAAAATTGGTGCCAAGATTCGCCGTGCCCGTGAACAGAAAATTCCCTATCTGCTGATTGTCGGGGCCAAGGAGATGCAGGCCAATGCCGTTGCTGTGCGCACCGGTAAGGATCAGGATCTCGGGGCCATGCCGCTGTCGGCGTTTATTGACAAGATTAATGAAGAGATCACGAAGCGTACATTGAATTAGGCATTAGCAGCGTCCTTTAACCATACGGAGTTTTATCAACTTATGTCACAACACCCCGATCATAACGCGCTGGTACAGGAGCTTACTGCCCATGGGCAGGGACATCTCTTCACTTTTTACGACCAACTTAATCCGACGGAAAAATCTCATCTGGATCGGCAGGTTGCGTCCATGGATTGGCCGCTGCTGGCGGAACTTATCAAAACGGTTGTGCTCAATCCGGTATGCGTGAAATTACCTGATCATATTGAGCCGGCACCGTATTTTGAGCACGTACCACAGGATACCGCCGCGCGCGAAAAATATCGGCAGGCGCAGGCCCTTGGCGAGAACCTGCTGAAAAACAATCAGGTTGCCGCGTTTGTCGTGGCCGGTGGACAGGGTTCGCGCCTGGGGTGGGACGGTCCGAAAGGTACATTTCCCGCCACACCCATAAAAAACAAGCCGCTGTTTCAATGTTTTGCGGAATATATCCGCGCCATGGAACAACGGTTCAAATGCACGATCCCATTTTATCTCATGACCAGTACCGCCAATCATCAGGCCACGCTAGATTTCTGGAACCAGCATGATTATTTCGGGTTGCCCCGATCACAGGTCATGTTTTTCTCCCAGGACATGCTGCCGGCGGTAAGTCTGGATGGAAAAGTGCTGCTGGAAACGCCTGGCACTCTGGCGCTTTCACCCAACGGTCATGGTGGATCGCTGCTGGCAATGTATAAAAGCGGAGCATTGGCGGACATGCAACGTCGCGGCATAACACAGATCAGTTATTTCCAGGTGGATAACCCGATTGTGCGGTGTGTTGATCCGCTGTTTCTTGGTCTGCATGAAATGGAACGTTCGGATATGTCCAGCAAAATTCTGCCTAAACTTTCCAGCCGCGAAAAGCTGGGTAATATTTGTCTGGTGGATGGAAAAATGACCGTCATCGAATATTCGGATTTGCCGGAATCTCTGGCCGAGCAGCGCACCGTGGATGGCCAACTGCGATTCCGCGCTGGCAGCATTGCTCTACACGCCATTCGTTGTGATTTTGTGCAGCGTCTCAACGCATGCGGCTTTGCGTTGCCATATCACCGGGCTGAAAAAAAGGTTCCATTTGTGAATTTGTCCACCGGTAAAACAATCAAGCCCGAAAAAACCAACGCCGTAAAAATGGAGACGTTTGTGTTTGACGCGTTGCCCCTGGCCACCGGCAGTATGGTCTATGAGGCTGATCGTGTCGACGAATTTGCGCCGATTAAAAATGCCGACGGTGTGGATTCCATCACATCATCGCGGCAAATCACCACACAACGCAATGCTCAATGGCTTCAAGCCGCCGACATCAAAGTGCCGCACAAACCGGACGGCACACCTGATTGCAGCATTGAAATCGCCGCATCTTTCGCGCTATATCCGGAAGATGTGAAAGGAAAAACCACACACATTCCGGTAATAAAGCCCGGCGATTGCGTGTATTTGCAGTGATGGCCGCGCTTAATCAAGATTCATTGTCAGCAGGAATTCGCCATTGGTCTTCTTCTTCTCCAGACGATTTTTCAGCAGTTCCACCGCTTCAATGGCATTCATATCCGCGAGAACCTTCCGCAGGCGATAAACCAGTTCCAATTCCCGCTTATCCAGCAGCAGTTCTTCCTTACGCGTGCCGCTGGCGGCGATGTTAATGGCGGGATACGTCCGGCGCTCAACGAGTCGACGGTCCAGATGCAATTCGCTATTGCCGGTGCCTTTGAATTCTTCAAAAATCACTTCGTCCATTTTGGATCCGGTTTCAACCAGCGCTGTTCCAATAATCGTGAGCGATCCGCCTTCTTCAATGCTTCGGGCTGCGCCGAAGAAACGTTTGGGCTTTTGCAGCGCATTGGCATCCACACCGCCGGTAAGAATCTTGCCGGAATGAGGAACTTCGGTGTTGTAGGCCCGGGCCAGACGGGTAATGGAATCCAGCAGGATAACGACATCCCGACCATATTCGACCAGCCGCTTGGCTTTTTCTATGACCATTTCCGCCACGCTGACATGTCGGCTGGCTGGCTCGTCAAATGTTGAACTGACCACTTCAGCTTTCGTGGCACGCTGCATTTCCGTGACTTCTTCAGGACGTTCGTCAATAAGTAAAATAATAAGATAAACTTCCGGATGATTGGTGGAAATCGCATTGGCGATCTTCTGCAGGAGCACCGTTTTTCCCGTGCGTGGCGGAGCCACAATCAGCATACGCTGACCCTTGCCGATGGGCGTGACGATATCCACAATACGCATATTAATTTCCTCCGGAGTTGTTTCCAGAAAAAATCGCTTGTTGGGGTGCAGCGGAGTAAGGTCTTCAAAATTAACCTTTTCCGTGAGCATATTGGGGTCTTCAAAGTTGATCGCTTCCACGCGCAAAAGCGCAAAGTAGCGTTCAGACTCTTTCGGTGGACGAATCTGTCCGGTGATGATGTTTCCTGTCCGCAGACCGAAACGCCGAATTTGAGAAGGCGAAACATAAATGTCGTCCGGGCACGGGATGTAGTTGTATTCGGGAGAGCGCAGGAAGCCGAAGCCGTCGGGCAGAATTTCCAGAACGCCTTCGCCGACCATCATGCCGTTGTCGGTAATACGCTTCTTAAGAATCTTAAAGACCAGATCCTGTTTTTTCAGGCCGATATATTCTTCAATCCCCTCCTTCTTGCATATCTCATGTAAATCATTAACCGCCATTTTTTGAAGATCAATGAGATGCAATTCGCTGCGTTTAATGTCTTCATATTTCTGATGTGTCTCATCGTCATAAATAGTATCATCGTCATCGATGCCGCCTCCCATGCCGACCATGGCCGAGCCAATCATGGTGGCTCCATCCACGACGACAGGTTGCTGATTGCCATTGACATCTCCTGCGGGTTTTGACGACTCCGCGACGACAGCAGTGTCAGTCGAACCATCGTTGCTTTCCGTGGCTATTTCTTCTTCTGGTTCCACCGGGACGTTTTCCAATAAGGGTGCTTCCGATTCCAAAGTTTCCGTCTGCTGTGCGGCTTGCTCTGTTTCGATTGGCTCCGCCGTGGTGGAAGCCTTCTTGCTTTTGCGTGTTCGTGCCATAAAAATTACTCCTTCTTAAATATCACATTTGTTTTTGTTTAGCGGAGTGTTTCCAGATTCATGGAGAGACTCGAACTACTTCTGACCATTGTTCTGATATTCCGCATTCATTCGTTGCTTTAAAGCCGCAATTGGTTCATGGTGCGCCTGACATCATGTTAACCTAGCTACTGGGGGATATTGGCGTTCTCGCGGGCGAGCGACTTCGTTAGACCATCAGACCTTTTGTTTTCTTATCGGCCATATTCTTGAAAAACTAAAGGATGGTCCGCTCTATTACGTCATTCCGCCCACATCACAACCTGATAAATCGTATCATAAAGTGTGATGTCGTTCAAAACTAACCTTTGTAAATCCGCCCAAATCTCGCTAAAACCTTGGTAAGAACGTCGCGGACTTGATTACTCACCAACGCCGGTTCCCCGTCATTGATAATAATATGATCCGCTATTTCTTTCTTTTTGTCCAGTGCTCCCTGAAATTTTTCCCGCCGGGCCAATTCCGCCTCATTCCAGCCGCGGCTTTCCATCACACGTTTTTGCCTGATATCCAAGGGAGCCTGAACAAATATTATCGCATCACATTGTCGATGTAATCCACTTTCCATTAGTAGCGGAGAATCCAATACCACTGCTATAATGCTGAGATCATGACGTATGGCTTCCATTTGCTCACGGCGCAATTGTTCCACCCGCGGATGCACCAGCGAATTAAGGCGTTGAATATCCACAGGATTGCGAAAAACCACCGCTCCCAATTTTCTTCGGTCAATGTTACCATCGGTTCCTATAATCTCGCCACCCAACCATTGGTGGATCTGCTTTCTGATCATCGGTTCATCAAGTGCGCGATGCGCCAGAAGATCACTATCAATAATAAAGCAACCCGTTTGCTTCAGCTCTCCCGCCACCAGACTTTTTCCGGATCCGATGCCGCCGACAATACCGATAATTGGCTTCGGATATGGCCGATGGGCAGGGTCTGACTGATCGGACGATGTTACCATATTGTGCCGCCGCCTTACGCCGCTTCCGACGTTTCCGGTGCTGCTGCGACCACTGCCGGTGTTTTGGCCGGATCGATCTGTGTTTTACCGTCAAAACGCACAGCCACGCGCTTACTGACGCCCTGTTCCTGCATCGTGATACCATAAAGTAAATTGGCAATTGCCATCATCCGCTTGTTGTGCGTGATGACAATAAACTGGCTGTGCGCCAGAAACTCCTGAATAATGGACGCAAATCGCCCGGTATTGGCTTCATCCAATGGAGCGTCTACTTCATCGAGTACGCAAAATGGCGATGGCTTGCTCTTAAATACCGCCAACACCAGCGCAATAGCCGTCATGGCCTTTTCACCGCCGGAAAGCAACGAGATGGATTGCAATTCTTTGCCGGGGGGGCGGGCGAGAATATCAATTCCGGATTCCAGAACATCTTCCGGCGTCTCCAGAATAATATCCGCCTTGCCTCCGCCAAAAAGTTTGCGGAATATATCATGGAATTCTTTGCGGACCGCTTCAAAGGTATCAATAAAGCGCTGGCGGGAATCATCATTAATCTTCGCAATCAGCTCTTCCAATTGTTTCTTGGCCTCCAGAATATCGGCAATCTGTGTGGATAGAAATTCCTGCCGCTTTTCCAGTTCCTCCAATTCATTTACCGCATCAAGATTCACGTTGCCAAGCCGGGCCATGCGGCCTTTCAGATCCGCGATTTCAGCCGTGATCGCGTCCCAGTCAACATCTGCCGGTGCCTGGTATGCGACATGCGATTCAACCAGATTAACCCGCAGTTCTTCACTGACGCGTTCCACCAGCGTCTCCAAGCGGACGCTGACTTCATTTTCAGCCAGCGACAGTTCATGCTCCTGTCGGCCAAGTTCCTCCGCCCGACTGGCCACCTCACCAATGGCATTGTTTACTTCCATAGCGGATTGTCTCTGCTTTGCCAATCTGCTGTTGTTTTCCGTAACATGATCCCGAGCAGTACCGCAGTTCTGTTCCAGTTCCGCGGTTGCGGTCGCCGCACGGGTACCGGCTTCTTCCGCTTCTTTCAGGCGCAGATCAAGAGATGCCAGTTCTTCGTCAATGCGCTGGGCCTGTCGCCCCGCCTCCTGATGATTTTGTCTGGCTGCCAACAATTCCCGCGTTTGCGATGTCCTTTGTTCCTGCGTCTGACCTACCGCGACTCGTAATGCGGTTGCCTGTTCCGCCACGCGTGCCAATTCCTGTCGGTTTTGTTGAACACGCTGATCAAGTTCTTTAACCAGTTGCTCGGCCGCACGGGATTTGGCTTCTAATTCCGCCGCTCGCGCGGATAATTGCGCCTGCTGCAGCGAACATTCTTCGGATTGCTTTTTGATTCCCGCGGTCTCGGCTTCCACAATCGGAATTTCGCCTTTTGTCCGATCCGCCAACTGCTGGTTCTGCTGCCAGGCCGCATTCGCCTGGGCATGCTGCGTTTCCAGTATCAGTAACTGATCTCGCAGCGACTGTTGATCGGCCGCCAGGGCCTTGCCATTTTGATCGCACTGCCCGCTTTGTTCCGCCAGGGCGGTTATCTCGCCATCCAAATGATGTAAATCTTCCGCGAGGCGATTCAATTCTCCACGTCGTGTGATGGCTCCAACCTTGCGTGAAAGATCACCGAGCTGAATGATCCCGTCGCTTTGCACCACCTCACCACGTCGTGTGACAAAGCGAAAACCGCGACTGCCCGCGGCTCGCAGCGCATTGGCCTCCGCGAGCGTATCAACCAGAATGGTGCGCCCCAGAAGATGCAGCGCCAGTGACTTATACTCCACTGGATATCGTACCAGGTCGATGATCCGTTTTGCCGATAATATCTCGCCGGAACACCCTGCGCCATCCTCGCGATAGCCAGGCAGGGAATCCAGACATATTGCCGTAATACGCCCGGCCTGTTTGCTCCAGGTATCACAATCCGCCAGCAGATCGCTGTTGCGATCAATCAATAGCGCATTCTGCAAATCGCCCAGCGCGGCTTCCACCACAGGCGCTATTTCAAGATCGGCCTCAAATAATTCACCCACGATTCCCTTGACATAGCCAAATCCCTTTCCCGTATCGCGCGCTTTAAGGATTTCGCGCACGGCATCGGACACGCCTTCACGCCGACGTTGTAAATCTTCCAGAACGGCCTGCCGACTCTGCAGTCCGCTACGGGCCTCCCTCTTTTTTCCCAGTTGATTCAGCAGGTCAGACAAACGCTGATTATTGACTTGCTGTCGGCCTCGGACGTCTTCAATTTGCGATCTTAAGGCCTGAATCTGCCCGGTGAGTTCTTCTCTCTGTTTTTGCAGTATTGCCGAATGTTGTTCCAGTTCCGTTATGCGCGCGGTAAGCTGGGCTTCCTGTCCGGCAAGCCGCTCGGCCTGCCGGACCAAATTCTCCATCCGTACCTGCATCGCGTTGACCTGACTTTGCACCCGCGCCGTTTCGCGCAACAACTCCACTGCGGACGATTTCTCGACTTCCAAGGTGTGATTAATCTCTGCGGTTTCCCGAGCGGCGGCCTGCTGGAGGTTCTGTGCCTCCGCCAACTCCCGCTGCCGCTGCTCAAGGCTCTGTTCAATTTGCGTAACGTCCGTTTGCCGCTGTTGAATCAGGGCGGCCAACTGCTCCTGACGCTGTTGAACTTCGCCGGCGCGCTGGGTCATTGATTTCCGTTGCTCGGACAGTTGCTGCGATTGCTGTTGCGCAAACTGTAACTGCTGTACCGCTGTCTGGCGGCGGCTTTCCAATCCCGATAATTCCCGCTCCGCCTCCCGCACGGCGTCCTGGATCGCATCAACTTCAAGTTGCATGTCCTGTTGCCGCCGGCGAATTTGGTCCAGCTCGCGTTTTTTTGCCGCCAGCGCATCGGTCACATCGCTTCTCTGGCTGCTGACTTCAGAAAGTCGACGGTGCAGTTGGTCATATTCATGCAGGCTATGCATCCGCCGAAGTTCATCCACGCGGCTGGAATACTCCTGATAGCTTTTGGCTCTGCCCGCCTGTACTTTCACGCTACGAAGCTGCCGTTCCACTTCCTGCAGCACCAGTTGTGTTTGTGCTAAATTCTGATCCGTTCTCTCCAGCCGTCGCAGCGTTTCTTTTTTCCGTGCCTTGAAACGCGAAATGCCGGCCGCCTCTTCAAATATTTCGCGGCGGTCGATGTTGTTGGATTCAAGGAGGACGGAAATTTTCCCCTGCTCAATGAGCGAGTAGGCATCGACACCTATCCCCGTGTCCAGAAACATTTCCCGAATATCTCTCAAACGCACGGCACGATTGTTGATCAGATATTCCGATGTGGCGTCGCGGTACAATCGCCGGGTGATTTTGACTTCGGGGTCTTCCACCGGAAGCCGCCGATCTTCATTGCTGAACAGCAGGGACACTTCCGCCATACCCATGGGTTTACGGGTGGAAGAACCGTTGAATATTACATCCAGCATCGCGTCACCGCGCAAACTCTTGGCTGACATTTCTCCCAGCACCCATTTGACCGCATCCATCACGTTGGATTTGCCGCAGCCGTTCGGGCCGACAATGCCCGTTATGCCATGGTCGAATTTAAGTAGTGTTGTGTCCGCAAAGGATTTGAATCCCGATAGTTCCAGCGAAAGAAGCTTCATGGCAGCCGGACCTCCGTGTCTTGAATGTACACCTCGCTGCCTGGTTGACCCTCAATCGGTCGTAGCACACCAGCAGTAGTGTCATCAGAATAGTATTATACTGTATATGGCCAAATGGCAAAATCAACGGCCAATGAAAATTTTGGCGGCGTCAGGGGCTGAAGGACGGCGAACACCCATTATAGCTCCTTACTGGTGCGGCATAAGACGTTGTGGCACTTGGATGACCATGTGATCACTGATCTGGCTGGGGTCTAACTGCACGGATTCAAGATTGGCATGGCCCTTTCCCGACCAGACCCAAATATTATCCGTATCCAGCGATGATATCCAGAAATTGAATTTGCCTTTGGCATTCACCGGATAAAAATGTTCTGTGAATGTACTGCCCGGCGGTCCAACGGATAACTCCGCCCCGGAAGCGGGCAAACTCGTCCCCTGCCACGTTGCGATTCCGGCAACATGTGTGCAGCAAGGCAATACCCCGCCAATCGCCAAAACCGTCAGTACGCCGCCCATAAAGCGAGTAAGTTTTAATTTCACCGTGAACTCCCGAATCAACGGCTTTTCACCGTACCTGAAAACTGCACGTCTATCATACTATGCGGCACCGTCGCATCGGGCAATGGGCCACGCTGGGTTTAGTTCCATGCGACCAATACGACAAGAATCACGCCCCATTATTTTCGGATGGGGATTATTCAGTATGTTTTTGCCGTAACATCAAGGGTCAATAATCCCTTGGCCGGTGCGGTGCCGAGAATGTCTTGTTCGATAATGGCGATAGCCTGTCGCTGGACGCGCCAGACAAAATGGGTTGCGACATCGTTCATGGCCACCCAGCGGAAATCATCATGCTCCGCGTCGATGATAACTTTGGCGTTGGCCGCGATCTGGGCGGCAAATACCGGCAGAATCGTCACGCGGTCTCTGGCCCGATGATAAAAACTTTCCAGATATTCCACCTGAAAAAACTGCTTCGGTGTCAATTGCGTCTCTTCCTTGAGTTCACGCAGGGCAGCGGCAATGGCCGTTTCACCTGATTTTATTCCGCCATAAACCGTTTGCCAGGTACCGGCATAATCACCGGAGCCAACCGCACGATGTAATTGTAAAAACTGCGGACCGGTCAAAGAAACTCGAAACACATACACCGCAACGCGATTGGATTTAACCTTGGGCAATGCACAACTCCTTTGTCAACGTTTTATTCCACCATCAGCGGTGTCCGAGGTTTCGTTCCGGGTTAAGAATATACCGCCGATCCGACTGGCGACGAAGCACGCCTGAGATTTCCAGGAACGTCAACTCCGCCATGATAACGGCCGCCGGCAGATCGGCCGATACACATAGCTCGTCCACATCCATTGATTCACCCGCAAAACAGCCAATAAT
>JAJYGE010000208.1 GCA_021785155.1 Planctomycetota bacterium | reverse complement strand
CTCATAATTTCCTCAATCTTCCAAAAAAACACACAACTAAATTCCGGGTGCGGTTTTACGCCACCGTAACGCCGGAAAAAACTAAGGTCAGCAATCGAGAATTGAGTGTTCTCTGCTCTCGCCATGCCGAACCCTTTCCGATGTGAGCATTATATCGGGGTCTGGTTGGAAATTAATAAAAAAATGTCAATTTTTTGGTTATCAGACGTTGCAGTAGTAATTTTGTGGGTTAAAGGCGGTTATTTATAAAAAATAGCAAAGCCCAGCGCTCCGTCAATCCTGATATTTGGGCGCGACAGGGCACGAGATATGGCCCATTAATTTGCGACGATCACCCATGAGGCATGGAAATCCAACGGCTCGACCAACCAATGGTTCTACGCTTGTGAATCCTCCGCGCCTATCCTGCGGAGCGTTCCGTTCATGATGCAACGCATTGCTGCGCCGATGTTGTTGCTTCCTGCAAACAGCATTATGATTCTTAAGTCAATAGCGGCTTGCAGCGTATCAAACGGCGCATTTTGGTTGGCTGAGTTGATTTGACTTCCGTAAAATCCGGAGGATACGTTTATGGTGGCATGGATTGTTCTGATCGCGGCGGGCATTTTTGAAGTCATCTGGGCTATCGGAGTTAAATATTCCCATGGCCTGACTGAAATCGTGCCGGCCACGGTAACGCTCATTGGTATGATTGCCAGCATGGCATTATTGTCAATCGCGGTTAAGACCATTCCTGTAGGAACCGCGTATGCGGTCTGGATCGGGATAGGGACGGTGGGAACGGCGTTGATGGGAATAATCCTGTTTAAGGAGTCGACATCAGCGGCGCGTTTGGTATTTATTTTGTTGATTTTAATTGGAATTATTGGTTTGCATCTGACCGGACCATCGTAGCCGCGGGGTCGGTAAAATATCAGGTGGCCGTTGATGGGCACGTGGCCAAAAACGTGTGGCGCATCGAGATACGATGGGACTGCCCGAGGGCACCATTTCTCCCACACTTTTGACCTTGAGAGCGAACGGAGGCGGAGGGATTCGAACCCCCGGTGGACTTGCGCCCACACCGGTTTTCAAAACCGGCGCGTTAAACCGCTCTGCCACGCCTCCAGTGTTCAGCACTCTAAACGTACCCGCCCGATGGATAAATTTCAACATGCACGCGATATTATCGTGTCATTTATCTTGCCACCAGCCCCAGCGCCACGGCACACAAAAGGATAATAACTCCGCAAATCAGGCAGCCGGTGTACCATTTTTTTGCCTCATTACGAAATGATGTAAACATCGCCGCGCGACCAGCCAACACGGATAACAGAAAAAATAATCCCAGCGCCGCCAGCAGTTTAACGGTCAGAATTATTTGATATATCGGCGGTTCGGCCGATACGTTAACCACCACCAGAAGCCAGTAGACACCGGAAATAATCTGCAGCAGAATGACGATGCCCAGAATCATGCGCCACGGCTTGTTGATCCGTTCAATAATGGCGGTGCGGCGTGCGGCATCCTCCCCGTCCAGCGCCGGGAGCAGAAACAGGCGGATAAAAAATGGCGAACCAATCAACACAATGGCCCCTCCGACATGCACACATTGCATAATCAGGGTCAGGATAAACAAATGCGCGTTCATCATGCAATCTCCTATTTAGCCGGTTCGGCCGGCTTAGCCGGCGTTTTGGTAATAAACAGATTTTTCAGGATATTCTCACCGCTGAGTTCTTCCCCGCTGATCGCCATGGCCAGAAGTTCTCCGCCGAGAATATCCGGTGCAATAATCAAATCCGGTCCCACCCGTTGAACCCGTTGGAGGTTCTTACTGTTCTTAACCGCCGCCACGGTCCGCGCATTGCCGCCCAATTCTTTGGCCGCCATGGTAATAAAAGCATTTTCACTGTCATCCGCCCGTAAGGCCAAAATGGCCAGGGCCTTCTCCCCGCCGGCCTTGCGCAACACTTCAATATCCGTGGCATCTCCGACAATCAGGTCGGCGGAATCCATCCAGAGGCTTTCCGGATCTTTGGGGATCACCACTGTCACCGGCAAGTGCCGGTTTTTCAGTTCCCGATAGGTGTTGTGGGCCAGTGGATTATCCCCGATGACAATATAATGATCCTGTTTCATACGCCTTTTTTCTCCTGCCAGCAGCCGTTGCATGCGCCCATTGACCAGCGGCACAATCACCGCGGAAATGGACGTGGCAAATACGGTAATTCCAAGAATAATCATGGAGATAACAAAAAACCGCGCATCGTTGCTCGTGGGCACAATGTCGCCATAACCAACCGTCGAAAGCGTGACCACTGAAAAATAGAGCGATTCGGTTAAACTTGTAATGTGTGGCGTAAAACCCTGTCCCAGAACAAACGAACCGAATACCGAATAGCCCAGCAGCAAAATCACGCTGATCAGACTGAACATGGTGCCCGCGGCCAGACTGGATTTTGAAAAATGGCGGTAAAAGAAAATCAGTGCGACCAGCACCATCCCGTTAAGCACGGTCAGATAACCCCAGCGCAAATCGGCTTGGTGCAGCACCAATGCCAGCGTGGCAGCGGAAATAATCAGCGCAATAACCCACGCCAGACGGGATCGAAACGCCAGCCCGATTGACATAAGCAACAGCACCGCCCCCGCCCCCGCCTCCGGCAGTCCACCGAGTCCGCGCACGGTCGCAATTTGGCCGATGTGCAACATCGGCTTGAGCTGCTTGAGAAATGGAAACGCCCTGGACAGGCGCGATATGCCATCAAGGAGATTCATCAAACCCAGTAATGCCGCCGCCATCGCTACCGGCAGATGTGGAAACCAGTGGTCCAGGCGTAAGCGCCGGCGAAGGCGCTGCATAACGCGACCCATGCGCTGCCGCAATGGAAAATGTAAAACGGGTTGTTCGCGCGCCATCGGGCGTTCCTCTTCATGACCAACGGTGGTCCGGTGCAGGTATCATAGTAGAAGCCTGAACATTGCTCCACACAGGTGCGTGACGCATGATGCGATTTGGCGGAAGCTTGATCGGACGTATAAGGGCCTCCGCCAGCGCGGCGGCAAAAAAACCGTGGATTTCCCGGCACTGCGGTGTCCATACCGGATTATGGGGCCACGCCCCAGACCTTACGCGTGAACCATGGCGTAAAGTCCTCGATTTTTGGGCATAAATGTGGAATTTTGCCCCGTTTATGTCGGGTGGAACGTGCCGCGGTGGCGGCGTTGTACGCGGGGGCTGTCTTCTGGCCGGGGTTATTTTCCATGTTTCTCACTTGACCCAAACGCCCATAGCGGTGATAGTTTTATAACAGTGCCGAAGTTGTCGCGGTTCGGGGTTCGACTTTGGATGGTCGACAGGGCCGCGAAAATTCGACATGCCGGTCAGGATGTTTGGCTACGGAGGCTTTGACCTATGGCAACAGTTCGTACACAGCGCAGCGCACCACCTTATGCACTGATCGTTTTTATCAGCCTGTTCCTCGCGATTTCTGTGGTGGCCATTCTGCTTTATCTCAAACTCGGTAAGGCTGAAATGGTCGCGTCCACGGATCAGCAGAATTTATCGCTGATCGCGTCGGCGTCGGATCAGAATTTACCGATGATCGCGGACCTCAAGGCCAATGCAACATCCAGCAACACTGTCGTGACGCAATTGGTCCGGCAGATACATCTGCTGGAAACAAAAATCAGTGGTAACAGTGGAATGGCGGTATCACAACTCGTGGCACCAACGGGGCCTGTCAGCACCACGCTCAACAAAGTGGGCTTAAGCGGGCAGCCATTGCTTTTGGCACTGGCGCAGGTTGATGCGAATCTGCTGGCGGCGAGAAGCCGTATTAAGCACTATCGCGCCCAGTTGGCGGATTACCAGCGCCGTTTTGAATCCACGCGCACATCGTTCAAAGATGATATTCACGCCATTAATGACAAGCTGACCTCCGCCCAGAACAATATCAATGCTTTGACGGATCAATTGAATGCGGCCAATACGCAGGTTTCCACGCAAGCCGGTACATTGCAGCAGCAGATTACCGGCGAGCAGCAGAAGTATATTTCAGAATTGCGCGGGCAGGTTGTACAGATTCAACAGCTTAAGCAGGAACTTGATTCCCGCATGGCCATCGTGCAGACCCTGCGGACACAGATGGCCGCTTATCGCGCTCCCAATACCGGTGCCAATGCGATTCTCAGCGAGGCGGATGGAAAAGTCATCCATGTGTCGCCGGTTACGCGGCATGTGTACATTAACATCGGCAGTGTGGAACATGTGACGGTGGGGCTTACCTTTGCAGTTTATCATCCCAATCTTGGCGTTGACACCGGTGCCAACGGCGGTGGTGCCGGATCAATCGTGGTGATTCGTGTCGGAAAATACGCGTCGGTATGCCGCATAACCCATCAGTATACGGGCCAGCAGATATTTGTCGGCGATCTCATTGCCAATCCCGTATTTCACAAGGATCAAGCCCGTCATTATCACTTTGTTATTTATGGCGACTTTGATGTCAACGGCAACGGCGTAGCCACAGCGGCCGGACGGCGGCAGATTGTGCGTCTGGTTGAATCATGGGGCGGTGTGGTGGATAAGCACCTGACCACACAGACTGATTTTCTTGTGCTGGGATCACGCCCCGGCAACTCTCTGTTGAATTTCAACGGGGTTCAGACCAGGCAGACTGCCGCTTTGACGGCGGCACGGGTTAAACAGCAACAGCGCTATGCGACACTGCAGAAAAAGGCGTTGGACCTCTCCGTGCCGATTCTCAACGCCAATCGATTCCTGGCGATGATCGGATATTACGCACATCCGTTGGTACAGCAGTAATATGACCAACAGGCTAACAGCCGCGTTTGCCGCCCCATCACGGGATCACCGCGCTATATTGTGCCCATTTGTCACCGCGGGCTATCCCAGCGTGGATCTCCTGGGGCCGTTGCTGGAATCCCTGCAGCAGGCCGGCGCGGGTTGTATTGAACTGGGCATTCCTTTTTCCGATCCTATTGCCGACGGTCCGACCATTCAGGAAAGCTATCGGCTGGCGCTGGAAAATGGGGCCACCGTAGAGCGTATTTTTCAGGCGGTGGAAAAAATACGCCGCGGAAGATTTTCACTGCCCATCATGGCCATGGCGAGTTTCAGCATCATTTTTAAACATGGCACGGATGCGTTTGCGGCTGATTGTGCGCAAGCGGGGATTGATGGATTGATTCTGCCCGATGTTCCGCTGGAGGAAGCTCCGGCGGTGGTTGCCACGCTGGAGCGGCACAATCTTAAAAGCAGCCTGCTGATTGCGCCCACGACGCCCGCCGATCGCCGCGAAAAAATTGCGGTGTTATGTACCGGTTTTATCTATTATTTATCGGTCACGGGGATAACCGGGGAACGGCAATCTCTACCGCCGGATTTGCCGATGAATTTGAAAATGTTGCGGACAATGACATCGCAACCGATCTGCGTAGGTTTTGGCATTTCCCGTCGCGATCAAGTCGCGGAGATCTCCCGGTTAGCCGATGGCGTGATTGTCGGATCGGCGATTATCAAAACAATCAGCCGGGAATTAGCCACCGCCGCGCCGGATGTGCCGGCGGCGGTGGGGGCGATGGCGGCTGATCTTGCCGCGGGTCTGAAGAAATAATGTTCCCTTTTAAGCAGAGCGTTCATACTGGCAGCGAATCACCGATCTTAATCCGCCGCGCGGTGTCCATTCACTGATGATACTCATTCGCCGTGGCTTTAACCGTTGCACCAGTGTGTCAAGAATGACGTTCGTGACATCCTCGTAAAATATGCCGCGATTCCGGAAACTCTGCAGGTAAAGCTTATAGCTTTTAAGTTCCACACAGATTTTGTCCGGTATGTAAATCAGACGGATGGTTCCGAAATCCGGCTGTCCGGTCTGGGGACACACGGAGGTAAACTCCGGGGCAATATGTTCAATTTCATAATCTCTTCCGGGGTGCGGATTGGGGAATGTTGCCAGGATCTGCAACCGGCTTTTATCGCGTTTCATGTCCATATCCTCTTCTTGTTTTCATCAGCACATGGTTTTGGCTGTCGGATTCGTCCGCTGTGCCAATTCATGTACCGCGTGTATTACCATACAGCAGGATATGCAATCGCATTCCAAAGCGAAAGCCCCGCTGTCGGCATATCGGTGCCAGCCATTGGGATCGCAATTGGACCGCATCGGTCGTTACGCCTTCCGGCATCAGGATGACATCAGATGGATGTATGGGAGCAACCGTCGAAATATGCGACAAAATCGTATCCACTTCACGGAGGTCTTCAGGTTGGCAGATAACAAATTTCCATTGGCGTTCCCGTATTACTTCCGCTTGCGCAAATTTAGACAGAACCTCCCAATTTAATCTTCGCTGATCGTGCACTTGCGACCAGGCCGGATCATCCAGAGGTGTGGAATTCGACATTTTGGGACTGATGCTGGCCAGATCCATCGGTACGTCCTGCCAAAGGGTGCCGGCTGTTTCAACGGTAATATGCCGGTTGATTTTCCGCAGAGCTGTTATCAGCGCGGGCATTTCCGGTTGCATCATCGGCTCACCGCCGGTGATAACCACATGGTGACAGTTCTGTGTTTCCACTTGCGCCAAAATTTCCGCAACGGTCAAATTATCGCCCGTGGGCCGCCATGAACTGTAGGGCGTATCACACCAGATGCAGCGCAGATTGCAGCCGCTGGTACGTATGAAAAGCGATGGCATCCCCACAAGTTTGCCTTCGCCCTGAATGCTGTGGAAAATTTCAGAGATCTTCATTTTAGGCCGCCGCTATTGTGCTCATAGGGCGCGGGATCAGTCAATCCCAGTTGGTGGAATGCCGCCAGTCGCAGTTGGCAGGCATCACAATGTCCGCATGCGTGTCCGGTTATCTCCGGATCATAGCAGGTCCAGGTTTTTCCATAATCAACTCCCAACGACAGTCCCAGGCGAATAATGTCGACCTTTTGCAGCTCCATCAGCGGCGAATGAATCATAAATTTGCCGCGCCCTTCGATGCCCGCCCGGGTGGCCAGGTTGGCCATCTGCTGGAATGCCGAAATATAGCCGGGACGGCAGTCCGGGTATCCGGAATAATCCACCGCGTTGACGCCAATAAATATGTCAAAGCATTCCAGAACTTCCGCCCATGCCAGAGCACAGGACAAAAATACCGTATTGCGCGCTGGAACGTAGGTTGCCGGAATTCCATCCGCCATTGCTGCGACGGGGCGATCCTTGGGAACGGCAATATCCGCCGTAAGTGCCGAACCGCCGAACTGCCGCAGATTCAGGTTCAAAAGGACATGTTCCATCGCCCCCATGGCCTTGGCCAAATCCGCCGCTGCCAGGAGTTCCTGGCGATGGCGCTGACCATAATCAAAACTCAGGGCATAGCAGGTAAAGCCCTGATGTTTAGCCACCGCCAGTACCGTCGCGGAATCTAATCCACCACTTAACAGCACCACCGCCCGTTTGGTTGTCGAGGTTCCATTCATCATGCGGAGAGTTTACCGGAGGGATCAGACGAATCCCAGCGTCCGGCAATAATAAATCGCGTGATCCAGGGATAAGCCGGGGCAATTTTGTTTCTCCAGCAACGCGAGGTTATCGCGCGATACGATGTCGCGCATAAATAAAAAGCGTGCCGGACGATCTTACTGTCCGCTTTGAAACTGCTTTCGGTAAGCCGCCGGGCTTGTGTCGGTATACCGCCGGAATACCACACCCAGACGGCTAAGGTTGGCAAATCCGCACTTGGTGGCAATGGCGCGTGGCGTCATGTCGGTTTCCCGCAGCAGTCTCCGGGCCAAATCCACGCGGGATCGGCGGATCGAATCGTGAATACCCATGGACCGTTCCTGTTGAAATTTCCGTTCCAATGCGCGCCGCGAAACGCCCAAAGTGTCGGCGATTTCAGCAACACGTAAACGCTTGCCGACATTGGCGTGAATTAACGCCAACGCCCTGTTTACATCCGGATCAGATGCCGTAAGACGCTCGGTGGAACCACGCATCACAATCGGCAGCGGTGGAAAAACCACCGGCGCTTCCGGAGCGGCTTCCCCGGCCATCATGGCCGCCAGTGTCGCCGCCGCCTCATAGCCAATTTTTTTAGCCGGAAAGCCGATGCTCGACAACGGCGGATTGGCCATCGTACACATGAGTTCATCATCATCCACGCCCAGCACCGCCACATCTTCGGGCACACGAATATTGGCTTCCGAACAGGTGCTTAGGATCATCAACGCCAGTTGGTCGTTGCTGACCATCAGTGCCAGCGGCTTGGGTAATTGGGCCAGCCAGCGGGCGGCTATAGGATCCGGCTGAGACCAGGCGACCGCCGTGTCCGGTACGCCCGCCCCTACCTTGAACCAGATGGTTTGGGATTTTATGTCTGCCTTTTGCAGTGTTTCCACAAAGCCACGGTGTCGCTGGCGCGCAAAGTGCGTGTCGGCGGCACCGCAGAAAGCAAAATGCTGGAAGTGGCGATCCAGAAAGTATCTGGCTCCCATTTCGCCTATTTGCCGATGGTCAACAATAATCTGGATACAGGGCTGGTGTTCCAGCCGGTCTCCCAGGTCCACCGTCGGCACGCCCAATCGGTGGCATGCCCGGGCGAGTTGAGGCGTTTCCAGCATGCCGATAATGCCATCGGGCCGCCACGCGCGGATCAGAGGAATGGCGGAGTTGACAGGCGAAAAACCCTTCCACAACCAATGGGAAAATCCAGCCGCGTATTGGCGAATGCCGATCAAGTGCAGATGTTGGTTGCCGACTTTGGGCCAGAAGATAAGCGCGATTTTCTTTCTCTTCGCCGCCTCCGGTTTTTGCAAGACATTGCCCATCACCAGCACCCCTTTCAACAGGTAACGGGTAGATTACATCCGATAATTTGAATTTGCCAGCCAGCCCGCCGCATTTTGTCGTTAGATGGACAAAGTTTGTCGCTCAATGGATAAACATTGCGGTTACAATTCATCTGACCGTTTAAGTGAACGAACTTTCAGGTTCCTGGGCGGTCCGGGAGCTATGTTTTTCGGTGTCGTTATATGAACAAAGTTTGTCGCCCATTGGATAAACATTGTGGTTACAATAAAACTAATGATTGAATTCGGCAGGCTCGCGATTCCAAGCCAGGAAAGGAGCTACTATTAA
>JAJYGE010000058.1:1375-9166 GCA_021785155.1 Planctomycetota bacterium | reverse complement strand
TCAACTGTGGACCCACTTCCATGAGGGCCCGTATCAGCCAAGTATTCTCCCAAGACTTCTTTATAATGCAACCCATGGTTGTGTACCGCTACACTCCAAACGGAGTATATCAGGTGACAATGATCAAAGTATGTTTTATGGCACTATGTGGATGTATGAAAAGTGTCGGCGGTCAAAATCCGGGAAGCTCTTCAAGAAACTTCGCCAGCGGCATGGCTTGCGTGCCGTGATCCAGATTGAAGATTTCCGCTCCGGGATAAACGACCATGTATCGGGCCACGGTTTGTCCGCTGATGCCGTTGGCTTGTGCCAGCAGTGCCGCATTGAGCAATTGGCCTTGACTATGTGCCAGCGCATTTGCCAGAAGCGATGCAGCGTGTGAGCCGGGATGCGCGGTCCCAGCATCGGGACGTTGCGCTCCAGGCAGGTTTGGATGAATTGCGTGTGCCACTGGAAACTGCGTCGTTCCTCCGCCGCCAGAAAACTTTCCGTAAAGCCGCCACGCGACCAGAGGGTATCCATATTGTCGGCTCCGGGGGCATCGTGTTTGCGGTGCAATAAAACCATACCCGCATAAAATGTCATGCACCCCACATTTTAGGACTTATTAGTTATTCCCCGCCACCGCATTGCCCGCGGCCTGCAGTTCACGACGAACTTTATCCGCTAAAAGCGCCTGATCTTCTTTGCGCAGACGGTTTTCAAGGAGCTTGCCAACCTGATACCAGTTGCTTTCATGCATGAAAGGATCGGCCATCCGCGGCGGCGGTTTGATGCGCGCCCAGGTTACCTCATAAAGCGTGGTAATTTTATCATTGTGCTTTTGCTGCCGGAGAATTTGCGCCGCCTGATGCAATGCCGTAAGAATAAACGGCCCGGCATTGGCGTATTGATTGATGACATCCATAAGATACCTTCCCGCCCGATTATAATGACCCGCTTTCCGCCACAGTTGCGCCTGCATCATCCGCACCTTGGCGGCCAGATCAAACCGGCTGGGGGCAAATATCGCATACGCCCGATTCCAGAATGTATCCTGTTCTTCCGGATTCTTAACGGACATAATCATCGGTTCCACCACCGCCATGGCAAAATACGGATAGCGCTGCCCGCATAGCCGCATCACGGCACCGGCCCACAATTTCTTTTCCGCCAGCGTCAGCTTGCCCTTGGAGGCAAGATACCGCACCAGCATCCAGGACTCCGCATAGCCGTTGCACTGATATACCGCGCGCTTCAAAAGCGAAAGTTGGGTTTTAACGCTGTTGGTCAGCGGTTTAGCCATTCGGGCATATACCTGCGGCGGCGGCACCGGGGGAGAAAATGTTGCATCCGCGGTGGAAAGTGCCAGAAGGCGCAACGCGGCATCGGTGAGCACCACAGCATTCCATCTTTGTCGCTGCGTGGTGCCGATGAATTGGCCGGACAGAGACATAAATGAATCCGGCTCGGCGCGCCGCGTGACCGGGTTTTGCACAATGCCGATAACACCACGATATTCCGAGTAGCGCCCGATATTAAAATTCCACGCGGCCTGATTACCCACCTGCTGCAAAAACCCCACCCACGCATGGCCCACCACACTGGACATGCCCGTATCGTAGGCGGTCGGTACGCCGATGGCCTTGCCCACTTCCGACGCGAAAAACGCCTGATCCGCGCACACGCCGCCATAGTGCAAAATGTTGGGCAGGTTATATCCTTTAATGTCCACTTCTTTCTTGGCTCCGTGCAGATAGGCGGCGTAATCGTAAGGAACCGTAAAAAACAATTGCCCCACCATCGAGTCGCCGTGATATTTATCCAATGCCCAGGTCATACTCCGAATGCTGGAGCAGGAATCAACCACATAAATCAGCAATCGCGCCGGCACATTGCGAATGCCGAAATACATCGCCCGCCGATAGCGTACATAATATTTGAATAATGCCGCGGGGGCGGGGGAATGCACCGTGTTTTCATTAATGTGCATGGTCAGCGGCTTATACAGTACCGCACATATCGCGGCGGTCAGATTGGGATACGCAACGATGATCGGCCCAAGCTCTTTGTGCAGTGCGGCCAGGCGATGATATACCTGTGCCACGTTCCGCTGACCGGGAGTGTTGAGAAATACCATCGTGGCGGCAAGTTCATGGTTGGCGATGAGAAACTTCAGCATAGTCATTCGATGCTGATGATTGGAAATCGATGATAACTGGCTTACCAGCCGACGGGCATAATCAGCATGTCGTAGCGCGGTGAGTCCGTTGCGCGGCATGTAGGCGATGACCTGATCTTCCAATCGGCCTAATTGGCGCTTCGCAACACGGAATTGGCCGTTTGTGGTCAACGTATCGAGAACCTGTTTTATCCGCTGATCGGTCCATTGTGTGAGATTCACCCGCGGTGCCGGGCGGACGGATGCCGGTTTGGCGTCAGGGGTGGAAACGTTGATGCCCATGCTGTAATGAGCCGTCACCAGCAGCATTCCGGTACCTATCATCGCGGTCATCCACCGCCGCAGATTATATTTCATCCATAGTCTCCAAACGCTGGAAAGGTTCCGCACAGCAAGCCCGCTTGTCTTTGTACCATCGGTTTATCCCGGCGATTACTCGGACCGGCTCCGGACAAATCAGTGCGGAAAAGGGATTTCCATACGGCCCGCCGCGTTTTTATTATAATCACTTTTCATGGCCGCAATAAACGGGAAAATTTTGATTGCGGTGGTTCCGCTGCCGATAGGCCTGGTTCTGCTGCCGCTGATTTACACGGCGGGAAATGACCCCGGCCATCAGGCCGCCGCAGTGGCGGGCTGGATGTTGTTGCTGCTGGTGGTGCAAAGCGTGACGGCCCTGGTGGCCGGGAGCGTGTGCCAAACGTTTCGTTCATGCTGTACAGCGGCGATAATATCCGGTGGCACAGCGGCCATCGCGGCGACCCTGGGCTGCGGCGCCGGCCTGATTCCCACATCCGTTCTCCTGCCGTCCGGTGCGGTGTTTTTGGCCTGGGCAATGTTCTGCTCCGGTCTGGCCAAAGCATTGAACCGCTGGGGTATCGCGGCGGCTGTGCCGGTTGGAATATTGTTGGCCGGTCTTCTGATATTTTCTCCGGTGGCGCTGACTCCGCTATTTGTGATCTTGCAACGTTCGGATCTCCGTTGGCACACCGTGGCTTCCGTTGCGGTCAATATGTCGCCGGCCATCTGGATGATCGACGCGTTGGCAACGGGCCTGCATTATAATTGGTTTATCTGGTTTCACGCCCCGGTGATGTATCAGCATGTGGTGCTGGGGCAAAATACACTCATGCCGCGGTTATGGCCCTGGTGGCTTCCCTGCGCGGGTGCGGGTGTTATCGGGATTATGGCGGCGGCATGGCCGAGAAGTGTACCGAAAATCAGCGCCCATTGACGCTGTACAATCGCCGGCCGGGCTGGACGTCGGCACCGGCGGCAACTGCAACATTGACATCGCCAACCAGTGGACGTTACCTTGCCTGAATCAGGATGTGGTCATGCCGATTCAGCCGGTGGAATCGTTGGACGCTGATGGTGGCCGTTTTCCCGGCAACGAACAGCCACGGAACCAGGAAATTAAATGATGGGTAAATCACGTCTGGAAGCGTTCAGTGATGGTGTACTGGCCATCATCATCACCATCATGGTGCTGGGTCTGATCTTGCCACATCACGCAAGCCTGGCATCGTTGCGGCCCGTGTTGCCCGTGTTTATGTGTTATGTCCTGAGTTTTGTTTATGTCGGCATTTACTGGAATAATCACCACCACATGCTCCATGCCACAAAATTAATTAACGGCTCTGTTCTATGGGCCAATCTGCACTTGCTGTTTTGGCTCTCACTTATCCCATTTGCCACCGGCTGGATGGGGGAAAACCATTTCGCCTCCGCGCCGACCGCACTGTACGGATTTGTCCTGCTGATGGCGGCACTCGCCTATATGATCTTGCAGCGCGTGCTGATTCACACACAAGGGTCGGATTCACTGTTGGCCAAAGCTCTCGGATCGGATGTCAAAGGCAAACTTTCACCACTGCTGTATCTGGGCGCGATCCCATGCGCTTTTTTTGAGCCTTGGATTGCCGGCGGTTTGTATGTTCTGGTGGCCGTGCTGTGGCTGGTACCCGATCGTCGAATTGAACGGGTAATCCGTGACATTCCCAAATAGTTATTCAACTTCAGGCGAGATAGGCGGTGATCGGGTAATGACACGATGACCCCGACATCCGGTGCTTCCCAACCCTGGCCGCAGGGGTCTGTGACAGTTTACGCTGCTCGTTGAACATCAGGCGAAAAATGTGGCTAGTGCCCTGTTCCACCCGTAATTACGGATGGAGCAGGGCACTAGCTATTGGCAAGCGTTGGCGTGACTGAGCACCGTTGAAAAAAGCGGTCCTCCGCCAGTGTCCGTGAAAATAGCATAGGAGATGGCAATACCTTTTGTATGCCACGTTCTTACCGGCCAGCCTTGACCGCCATACGCTCCACCGACGTATCGACCTTGGCCGGCGGCTTGATTTCCTGCTTGGGGGAGGCAACCGGTGGCGTCGGCTTGTCCGCGACAGGAAGTACCAGCCGCCGGGCCAGAATTTTTTCACGAATTTCCTTCGTGGCGTCGGGATTATCTTTGAGGAATTGCCGGGCCTGCTCCCGGCCTTGCCCCATGCGCGCTGCGCCATAACTGAACCAGGCACCACTTTTTTCAATAATGTTATCCGTGACGGCGATGTCCAATAGGTCGCCTTCATAGCTGATGCCGCTGTCAAAAAGAATATCAAATTCCGCTTCACGGAATGGCGGAGCAATTTTATTTTTCACCACCTTGGCCCGCACATGATTGCCGATGGCAACTTCGCCTTCCTTAATGGTGTTGATGCGGCGAATATCAATGCGGACGGAACTGTAAAATTTCAAAGCGCGACCGCCGGTCGTGGTCTCCGGATTGCCGAACATCACGCCGATTTTTTCCCGAATCTGGTTGATGAAGATCACCAGCGTTTTGCTCTTGGATACGGCACCGGTGAGTTTGCGCATGGCCTGGCTCATCAGTCGTGCCTGCATACCCATGGAGGCATCGCCCATTTCGCCTTCAATTTCCGCCTTGGGAATTAATGCCGCCACGGAATCCACCACGATCACATCCACCGCGTTGGAGCGGACCAGCAATTCCACAATTTCCAGAGCCTGTTCACCGGTATCCGGCTGGCTGACCAGCAACTCCCGCAGGCTTACCCCCAGCCGCTTGGCCCAGGTGGGATCCAGAGCGTGTTCCGCATCCACAAACGCGGCCACCCCGCCCATTTTTTGCGCTTCAGCAATCACATGCAGACACAGCGTGGTTTTCCCCGATGATTCTGGCCCGAATACTTCCACGATTCTGCCGCGCGGAATGCCCTTTCCGCCTAAGGCAATATCCAGCCCCAGCGAACCGGTCGGGATGCCCTCGATGGCCAGCGGATTAACGCCGTCCATTTTCATGATGGCACCCTTGCCGAAGTTCTTTTCAATCTGGGATAACGCCCGATCAAGAGCCTGATCGCGTGCCGTGGTGGTTGCCGCATCTTTGGACATGATTATCTCGCTGTATAAAAGTTTGATTCCTCGCCCCCGCCACAAGGCGAAAGCATGTTCGTGATGATACCTAACTAATTGCGAACGTCAAGTGCCGCGCTGGAGGGTTACGGGCCGCCAATAAATAACCTCTACAATCGGGCTGGTTCGTTTGGCCTCGAGCACCCGTGGCGGCGGCTGCCGCCCCCACGGATGCCCGGAAATATTGCCACTCACCCTTGGAATCTCCGCCCATTCCCACCATGCTCGCGTTGAATTGCCGCAGCGCCTATACTACTTGCCTGTTTTTCCTTGGACCCTGGAGCGTATGGAATGAAAGCGGAGGAACGCCACGAACTGCAACAGAACGATCTGGTGGGAGGTATGGCCGGACTGTATCTGTTCATCCGCAAGTATGGCATTTATGTCCTGCTTGGGATTGCGATTATTGTTCTGATTATTGAGCTGATCCAATTGCACAAATCCAACGAACAACGGAAGGTGCAGGAGGCGGCTATTGCCCTGCAGCAGGCCCAAACGCCACGGCAAATTCAGAATACCGTCCTTAATACCTATCATGTTCCGGCCATCGCGGCTCAGGCGTATATAAAAATCGGTGATTTTTATCTTAATCTTATTACCTTGGGCAATCCGGCCAAGGGCCTGGCCAATGTCAAGGCCACCAAGGCCCAATCCATCGCCGCCGCCGAAAATGCCTTTACTGCGGTTATCACCAAATTTCCCGCCCAGACGCTGGCGGTGGCACGGGCCAGGCTGGGACTGGCATTAACCTATGAAGATGCCGGCCAATGGCGCAAGGCTGCCGCCATATACAGGCAATTCACCGCACCGCACGCCAGTACAATTGATAAATCGTTTGCGGTATTGGCACAATATCGGCTGGACCATCTCCAGCAATGGGCGCAACCGGTGCTGGTGGGGCCGCCACTGATACAGACCGCCACCACACAGAGAGCTTCCACACAACCCGTGGCACCGGCTGCGGTAAAACCGGTCGCAAAATAATGCGCACGTCGCGTCGTAGAGATCCAGACGGCGATGACGGGGGCGTGGCAATAAATCCGAACCAGGGGTCCGGGGTGCGCGTTTCCAGGACGAACCGTTCTCTAAGCGCCGGCATTTATGCCGTTGATTTCGCTGTTCGTCCAGAAAAATTGCCACACGGCGATGACGGGGGATCACACCGGCAGTAAGCAAATTTTCCCCGCCCCTGTTAGAATGCCCCATTCGAGATTGGAATGCAGGAGTTACGCGCATGACATCGCGTGAGATACGCAAGCAATTTATTGAATTTTTTATCCGTCAGAATGGCCACACGTTTGTGCCGTCCAGCCCTGTGGTACCCCATGACGATCCGACGCTGTTATTCGCCAACGCGGGCATGAATCAGTTCAAACCGTATTTTCTTGGAACCGCGACTGCTCCATGGAAGCGCGTTGCCAATACACAAAAGTGCATCCGTGCCGGCGGAAAGCACAATGATCTGGATGATGTCGGCCGCTCCCGTCGCCATCATACTTTTTTTGAAATGCTCGGCAACTGGAGCTTCGGTGATTACTTCAAGGCCGGGGCCATTGAAATGGCATGGAAGCTTTTGACTGAAACATGGCAGATCAATCCGCTGCGGCTGCATGTAACGGTCTATGCCGGCAATCCCGCTGATAATGTTCCGGCCGATGATGAGGCAGCCCGGCTGTGGAAACAAATTGCCGGTCTTCCGGATCATCATATCCACCGGTTTGTGGAGGAAAACTTCTGGGAAATGGGGGAAACCGGCCCCTGCGGCCCCTGCACGGAAATTTTTATTGATCGCACACCGGATATGACCGGCGGGCCGGAGGTTAACGGTACAGATCCGCGCGTGATGGAAATCTGGAATCTGGTGTTTATCCAGTACAACCGCGGTGCAGACCGTAAGCTCACCCCGCTGCCGGCGCAGCATGTGGATACCGGCATGGGGCTGGAGCGCATCTGTCAGGTGCTGCAAGATAAAAACGACAATTACGCCACCGATCTTTTTACGCCGCTGTTTACCGCCATCGGTGATTTGTGCGGCCAACATTATACCGGCGTATTTCCCTCCCGGGATCAGGGATCCGGGGAGGAATCTCAGAATCCGGCGTTGGCACGCGATATTGCCTTTCGTGTGATCGCCGATCATCTTCGCTGCCTCACCTTCGCCCTGACCGATGGAGCCATTCCCGGCAATGATGGTCGCG
>JAJYGE010000058.1:0-1365 GCA_021785155.1 Planctomycetota bacterium | reverse complement strand
ATGGTCGCGGATATGTCCTGCGTCGTATTTTGCGCCGGGCGGTACGCTTTGGCCGGCAAAATCTGGAACTCCGTGAACCCTTTTTACACCAGCTTGTGCCGGTGATTGTCCGCACCATGAGCGAAGCATTTCCGGAATTGGCCACCGCACCAGACCGGGTCGCCGCCATTATTGAAGATGAAGAGCTCAGTTTCAGCCGGACGCTGGATCGCGGCCTGGAGCTTTTCCAACTTGCCGCGGATGAAGCGCGGGCGGAAAAAAATGATCGGCCCATTATTTCCGGTCAGAACGCATTCAAGCTGCATGACACCTTCGGATTCCCCATTGATCTTACACAGATTATGGCGCGGGAACAGAACATGGGTGTGGATATCGTGGCCTATGAATTGCTGATGGAACAGGCCAGGGAAAATTCCCGCTCCGGCGGCAAAACCACCCAGGCCGGCCTGGCGGATATGCCGCCGGAAATTCTGGCGGAATTGCCGATACTGCACATCAAACCCACCGACGACAGTGCCAAGTATGATCATAAGCCGTTGCGCACGCGCATCGCGGCAATTTGGGATGGACAGCGAGTGGAGGAATCCATTGTCGCCAATGAATCCGGAACGGTCGCCCTGCTGCTGGAAAAGACGAATTTCTATGCGGAAATGGGCGGTCAGGTCGGCGACCAGGGAGAAATAAGGACCGATGCGGGGGCAACATTTATCGTGCAAGGTACGCGGCAATCCGGCGGCTATGTCCTGCATATCGGTCACCTTAAAAGCGGAAAACTCCAACGCGGTGATTCCGCCAATGCCTCTGTTTTCAGCGCGCGAAAGCGCATCGAGAAAAATCATACCGCAACGCATCTGGCCAACTGGGCCTTGCGTGAAACTCTCGGTGATCACGTTGAGCAGCGTGGCTCCCTGGTGGATGGCGAAAAACTTCGTTTTGATTTTGTTCAGCCTAAAGCGCTGGAGGATCATGAACTGGAGAAAGTGGAAACACTGGTTCAGGAAACCATTGGCAGGAAGCTTACCGTGTACACCGAGGTCGTTCCGCTGGAACAGGCCCGCAAGATTCACTCCCTGCGGGCCGTATTCGGTGAAAAATATCCCCCCCTGGTCCGCGTGGTCAGCGTGGGAATTCCGGTGCCTGAACTGCTGGCTTTACCCGAAGAATCACGCTGGCGCCAATTCTCCATCGAATTCTGCGGGGGAACTCATCTTGCATCTACCGCCGAGGTGGAGGATTTCGCGGTCATCGCGGAAGAATCGGTAAGCAAAGGTATCCGGCGGCTCGTGGCCGTAACCGGAGCCACGGCTAAAGCGGCGCGGCGCAGCGCCGCTGCCGTGGAATCGCTTGTGTCATCCGTCAACAATG
>JAJYGE010000529.1 GCA_021785155.1 Planctomycetota bacterium | reverse complement strand
TGTCGGTGATGTCCTTTCACCCGTCTGATCCCACGATGCTGGCAAGTTCGCCGGTGTATCATACGCAATCCGTGCCGGTACAGAACTGGTGCGGGCCGGTGGGTTCAACCGTTGGCTTTTTGCTGATGAACAACTTCGGGCCGGGAACCTGGGTGGCCATGGCCATGCTCGCCGCGTTTCTGGTCGTGTGGAGTGTGGGCGGTAATCTGACCCAAATTGCCTTCCGGCTCATTGGTGGGGCGTTGTTGCTCGTGGTGGCCAGCGGTTTGGCCAATGTGCTGGGGTGGGGGCGCGATCTGCCCGCTGGTCCGGGCGGAGTTCTCGGCGCGGCGGTGGGGCATTTTCTAAAGCTGCATGTGTCGGGCGTAGGCGCTGGACTTATTCTGCTGGTGGGACTGATCATGGGCTTGCTTCTGGCGGCGGATGAAGTGATACTCTTGCTGCTGACATGGCTTGGTCACACCTTGAAGAAAGTTCCACGTGAAAAAATTGCCGACTCCGCCGGGGATGCCGCATCCGCCGCCGCGACGGGATTGATGGGAATTTTGAGCTTTATATTCAAAGCGGTTTTCTCACGCAAGCCCAAAAACAATGGGCGGAAAAAATTGGAGCCGCGTACCACCCTTTCAAAATCCGCCTCCACGTTTCCGCCGTTGTCAAAGCCCGTTGCCACGGCGGTTCCAAGTGCCGATACGGCAGTCATTCCACAAATCACATCCGCGGACGATGACCCCGCCACGGAAGAACCATCACCTGTGGTTGTGCGCCGCCCCAAGCCCATTGTCGCCGATATGCTGCTGCCGTTTAAGACTCCGCCCGTGCAGAAGCAGGACCTGGGCAACTATCGCCTGCCGGGATTGGATCTGCTGGAGGACGCCGAACCGGCCAATACGGAAGGGCAGGAGGAAGCCGTCCGGCAAAACGCCAAAGTGCTGGAAGCATGTCTGAACAGTTTTAACATTGATGGCAAGGTTGTGGCCATTGACACCGGTCCGGTGGTCACCATGTATGAAGTGGAATTGGCACCGGGCATCAAAAGCTCACAGGTGGGGGCCTTGTTCAAAGATATTGCCCGGGCGCTGAAAAGCCCGCCCGTGCGTTGCATTGACAATATCCCCGGTAAATCCACCATGGGCATTGAAGTTCCCAACATGGACAAGGAAAAAGTCCGTCTCAAGGAACTGATGCAACTGGCACATGAAGACATATCTAAAATGGCGCTTCCGATGTGCCTGGGCAAAGACGCATCGGGTAATCCGCTGGTGGAGGATCTGGCCAAAATGCCGCACCTGCTGATTGCGGGCACCACCGGTTCGGGTAAATCCGTGTGCATTAATTCCATCATCATGACGCTGTTGCTTACGCAGCGACCGGATCATGTCAAAATGATCATGGTGGATCCCAAAATGGTGGAAATGCAGGACTACCGTCAGATTCCGCACCTCATGGCACCGATCATTGATGATATGACCAAGGCGGAAAGCGTGCTGGAATGGGCTACGCAAAAAATGGATGAACGCTATGAAACGCTATCGGAAGCGGGCGTGCGACATATCAAACAATTCAACCAGTTGTCGCGCGAACAGATTATTGAACGCTTTCAACCCAGCAATCCTGAAGAAGAGGCCCGCATCCCGTTCCACTTGCCCTACATCGTGATTATCATTGATGAATTGGCCGATCTCATGATGACCAGCAAGGAAGTGGAGGGGCACATTGTCCGCATTGCCCAGAAGGCCCGCGCTGTGGGTATTCATCTTATTTTGGCCACCCAGCGCCCCGAAGCGCAGGTGGTCACCGGTTTGATTAAGTCCAACATGCCCGGTCGCATCTGCTTTCAAGTTCGCTCTCGCCTGGATTCGCGCATTATGCTGGATCAATCCGGTGGCGAACTGCTTTTGGGCCAGGGCGACATGCTGATGCTCAAGCCCAATGGCGGAGCGCTGTTGCGCGGGCAGGGGGCATTTGTCGAAGACGCCGAAATCAGGGGCATCTGTTCGTTTCTCAAGGCCATTGCGGAACCCGAATTTCATCCTGAACTTATGCAGATCGGTGCGCCATCAAGCCTCAGCGACGCGGAAAAAGATCCGCTGTTCGATGAAGCCGTCAAATGTATTATTGAAACGCGCCGCGGGTCGGTAAGTTTGCTTCAGCGGCGGCTCACCATCGGCTATTCGCGCGCCAGCCGTCTGATTGACCAGATGCGTGCCGCTGGAATCGTGGGTGCCTACAAGGGCAGTCAGGCCAGTGAAGTATTGATTACCATGGAAGATTGGGAATCAATTAAAGCCTCTCAACCCGCCCCAAGCGTTAATGAAACGGCCACGGTACCCGATTCGGATTCAGATATGGATGAACTCTGATCCGTGCCTGACGGCGGCGGCCGCAACCAAAACGCATGTGGAGTCGCGGAGAATGCCGAGGTAGCAAAACACGACCACGCAGTGACCGCGTTTTGTTAAAGTGTGCCGAAAAGCGCTACTGAGAAATCTTTGTCCCGGCGCAGGCCTGTCGATTTAACCCCGTTTTGTGCGGCTCCACCCCCACTTTTAGAGCGCCAAGGCCAGTTGCGATCAAGATTTTTGAATACATCAACAGGCCCCGCCCGGTAGGAGGAAATCACACGGATTGTGGCACGGGGTGTCTGGACCGGTCTGCTTCCCAGTCGGACTGTGCTCCAGCGTGTGGAAGAGATAATGAACGCGGGAATAGGGAAATTTTTCCAGTTAGCGCTTAACGAATTGCATCAGGGCGAATAGACTATACCCATAAGAGACGGCTGGGGATGCCTCTGGCCGATTGGTAATAAAGGATTCATGCAATGCCCATTGAAATTACAATGCCTAAACTTTCCGACACCATGACCGATGGCACGCTGGTGCGGTGGCTGAAAAAAGAGAACGATATAATTAAGCCCGGCGATGTTATTGCCGAGGTTGAAACGGATAAAGCCACCCAGGAACTGGAGGCTTTTGAGCCGGGAACGGTGGCAAAGCTGGTGGCGAAGGAAGGGGAGAAGGTTGCCGTAGGCGGCCTTATCGTCATCCTGGCCAAGGCGGGTGAAGATGTGGCGGCTATCGCAAAAGCCGCCGGCGGAAAGCCTGCTGCGGCTCCCGCGGCTAAAACCCCCAACGCGGAGGTTCCGCCACCTTCGCCAACAGCCGCTCCTGTCGCAGCACCCGTCGCCGCCTCCACACCGTTTGCCGCGCCGGTTTCCATACCGGTCTCCGCACCCGCATCATCGGTAGCTGTGGCGGTGGATGGGATACGTGCGGCCCGCAGTTCTCCCCTGGCGCGGAAAATTGCCGCAGAAAAAGGAATTGATATTAACGCGTTGCGGGGCACCGGGCCGGATGGACGTATTATCAAGCGCGATGTGCTTTCCGCACCGGCCAGATCGGCAACGTCCGCTGTACCGGCAACGGCGATTCCAGTTCGGATAGCTGCCAAATTGGAATCCAAAACAATCCCCTTAAACAACATGCGCCAAACCATTGCCCGGCGATTGTTACAGGCCAAGCAGACTGTGCCGCATTTTTATGTTTCCATTGATGTGGTGATGGATGCGCTGCTGGACTTGCGAAAGGCCGCCAATGTGCAACTGGCCCCGGTTAAACTTACGGTTACCGATTTTATCGCCTGCGGCGTGGCCCGTGCCGCGGCGCAGGTGCCGGGGGTAAATGCCAGTTTCTCTGATACGGCGATAATTCAACATGGGAGCGTGAATTTGGGCATAGCCGTGGCGATTGAAGATGGCCTGGTGGTTCCAGTCATCCGCGATGCGCAAACCAAGGGCATCCGCCAGATTTCGGAAGAAATAAAGCAATTGGCGCAGTTGGCGCGCAGCCGCAAACTTAAAGCGGATCAGATGACCGGCGGCACGATTACCATCAGTAATTTGGGCATGTACGGAATTCGGGAATTTCAGGCGATTATCAACCCGCCGGAGGCCGCAATTCTGGCCATTGGTGGAACTGAAGCACGGCCAATTGTTAAAGATGGGCAGGTCGTTCCGGCCCAGGTGATGACGATTTCACTGTCCGCTGATCATCGTGTGATTGATGGTGCGGTGGGGGCGGAATTTCTAAGCAATCTCAAAAATATTCTGGAAAATCCACTGGCGATGCTGGTATAACCCGATCAACGGGCCTAGTGCCCTGTTCCACCCGTAATTACTCACGTTTGTGTCGCGATTCCTTACGGCTTTCAGGACGAATAACACGACCGTGAAATAAAAAAGGCCGCAGAGATTAAACCGCGGTCTTTTTGATTTCTTATTGGCACCAGGTCAAGAAAATAGCCGGATGCGCCATGCGGCGAATACCGGCGTATAAGTTACTTTCCCGCTCTTGGGAGCAGCACTTTGTTGATCATATACACGGTTGCGTCGTCGGTATAAATAGGACCGCCGACAACCTTGGCACCGTTTACCTTTAAGATGCGGCGGCCATTCGAAGCGATGGTAACGCTTTGACTGTCGGCCATGTCTTGAACTGGTGAACTGGTGGCAGTGATCTGATAAAGCGCAATGTGGTGCCACAGTAGAGATCGCAGGGCGTTACGATTTATTTTTTTGGTGAGGTCCTTCAAAGTGCCTTTGGGCAGTTGTGTAAATGCGGCATTGGTGGGGGCAAATACGGTATAATTTCCAGCCGTCTTCATGGCACTTTGCAGTCCGGCGGACTTGATAAGGGAAGCGAAGGTTGAAATATCGGGTTCATCCTTCAGCGTCTGCCATGTAGAGTGATTCTGAGGGTTCCGTAATACACTTCTGCTGCTGCTGATGCTGCTGCAGCCTGTTAGCCCGATCATGGCCATGACAAAGATAACTCCGAGTGTCGTTGTTTGTTTCCGCATTTTCGGATTCCTCGCAAAAATCAAATTCCCGATAACCGGTAGAGATTATAAGGGTGAAGGGGTGAAATTGTATAGCGTGACAGCATAAGATTTTTACGTCGGGTTTTATTTGAGTGTTTTCTTTCGGATTAAGGGCGATTACAATGGATTTTATTGGATTTGATGTGGTCCGCAATTGTGGTTATCTGATCGGACGAAACGATGCCTATTTCGCTGGAGATTATGCCGCTGGATCCGGTTCCGCCGGCACCACCGCCTCCTAAAACCATGGTGGTTCGCTATGGTTACCTGAAACTGATAGGCGAATTTCAAAGTGACGTGCGGGAAAAAGTCGGGTGTGGTTCGCGGCTGGTGGTGCGCACAAGCCGGGGTGTAGAAATGGCGGAGATGCTAACGACCGTTTGCGGTAACGGTGGCTGCAACAAATCCATCACGCGCGACAAACTGCTTGATTATATAGATCAGTCCGGCGGGCGTGATTATCCATTTACCGACAGTGGCAGGGTTTTGCGTCTGGCCACGGCGCAGGATATGGCCGAACAGCAGCGGCTGGACAACCAGAAAAGCGAGTACCTGAAAATATCGCGTAGCATGGTGGAAGTGCATCGGGTACCCATGAAGATCGTGGACGTGGAATTTCTTCTGGGCGGTGAAAAGGTCATCTTTTATTTTATCAGTGAACATCGCGTGGATTTCCGATCTCTGGTAAGGGATATGGCGCATCAGCTTCACGCCCGGGTCGAATTACGGCAGGTTGGCGCGCGGGATGAAGCCCGGCTGGTGGCGGATTATGAGAAATGCGGCCAGCATTGCTGCTGCAAGCAATTTCTCAAGGTTCTTACGCCCATTTCCATGCGGTCCGCCAAGGTGCAGAAAGCCACGTTGGATCCCGCCAAGATCAGTGGCCGATGCGGGCGTTTGATGTGCTGCCTGCGCTATGAGGATGAAACCTATGAGGATTTGCGGAAGCGCTTGCCGCGGAAAAATTCCCGGGTTCGCACCGCCAATGGCGAGGGTTGGGTGATGGATGGACAAATTCTCACCCAGCTTGTGCTGGTGCAATATGACAATGGCACGCAGGCCGCGGTCCCCATGGAAAGCATCGAGGCATTTGATCTACCCAAACCGTTAAATTCCAGCGGGCGCGCCATGCAATTCCCCGGTGATGGCCAGGACGTACCTTCGGCAATGCCGCTGCGCAGCCCGGGCACGGGAAAACCGGATGGGCCGTTGCCCATGCCTCATCCCGGCACCAGCCCGCAAAGCCGTCCCCATCCATCCAGCCCGCGTCGAGAATCCGGTAATCCGCCCGCTTCGCCCGGACAGCGCAGATCGGGAAACGACCAGAATTCCGGTGGACAAAAAAGAGGTTCGCACGGCCATCGCGGACCTCGATCGCTGCCGCGCCGGGGATCGGGGCTTCCGCCGCGCGGCGAAATAAATCCGCAGGTTCCAGAACCCCCGCCGGATACACGGTAAAATTCGCCGGTCAACGTACGCAACTGCCGGTACAGAACGCGGCATTGGTTCCCTTGCAACAGGAGAGTATTCATGGCCCGGTGGCTTTTGAAAACCGAACCCGATGATTATAGTTTTGATGATCTGCTCCGTGATGGAAAAACAGTCTGGACCGGGGTAAAGAATAATCTGGCGCTGAAATATCTGCGGCAGATAAAAGCGGGGGACAATCTGCTTATTTACCATACCGGCTCGCAGAAGGCGGTGGTGGGAATAGCGACAGCGGTATCCGACGCGTACAGTGATCCGCAAGCGACGGATGCCACAGCCGCGGTGGTGGATATTAAGGTTGAGAAAAAACTGTCCGCACCTGTGACTCTGGCGGCGGTAAAGGCTGATCGTCGCCTGGCGGAATGGGAATTGCCCCGCTTGGGACGGCTGTCGGTTATGCCGGTGTCGCAGGATTACTGGAAAATAATTTTAACAATGGCGGAAAACAGGGCGGCGAAATAGCCGCGGATGTGGTAATCGGAGTGGCGATGTGTCCAATCAAGGAAGATAAATCATGGGTTTTATCCGCGGCGATGGTGATCATCCCTGTTCTGCTGATTGTGCTGGCAATGTGGCTTTGGCCGGTGATGCGGCAAGTGTACAGTCTTCCGGATTCCGCGGTGCCGACATACCGTCAGGCCTTGAAAAACATCGTGCCGCCGGGGGTGGGGCGCTTGACGCGCACCGATGTTATTGAGCGGGCCCTGGCGGGGGTGCTTGGTGAATTAAGTGATGCGGCGCAAACGGCAGATTCCGCCGAAATGCCACAGTTGCTGAAAGTCCTGAAGTTTAATTCCGCGATGGGACGCTGGGCGGCAGCAGTGATGATTCTGCCGCGATCCGGGCGGCTGTCCCTGTTGAATTGGGGTATTCGGCCGGAGAACCTGCCGGTTGTGAACAAGGCGTTTTCGCGATGGTCCCTGGATCGTATCGCCGCGGTTGATATGCTGGCAAAAATTCCGGGTCCGCAATCCGACGCCATTCTTACTCTATTATTGCGTGATCCCGTCGCAATAGTGCATTTATCCGTTATGTCCGTGCTGTTTAATCGTCGCCCCATAGACAGCGAAATTGCGATACTGCGGCATTGGGCGCACGACCCGCATCCTTATGGTTATGCGGAACATCGGGAATGGAAAATGTTTCTCTTTGGCCGACTGGCCGTAAATGCCCGCCCCGTGCTCTACCGTATGAACAGGCAAACCAATTTGACATACGCGCGACAGTTTTCTTCCGTTCTTCTGACACGCTGGAAAGCGCCGGTGATTGCCAGCAGCGCTCCGGCTCACGGTCCAATGCAAGCAGCCGGAGTTCCGGTGTCGCGGAGTATCCCCGGCGGCACCAAAGCCGTGCCGATGGCCTTGCAATCAGAAATGAAGGCCGTGTCCGGCGCAGTAGCCAGTTTGGCACACCATGATACTGGGGCTTCAAATGTTAACCGGATTCTGGCGGCGGAATATCGCACGTTGATCGGCGCAACCGTTTCGATGCGATGGCAGGAGCAGTTGGAAAAAATCATGCGATTCAACGCGGCGATGGCACGCTGGATTTATCTGGTGGCACAACGGCCACCGGCCACCAGCCGGGCAATGTTTAATTGGATCCGCTTCCGCGCCCAGAATGTTGAACTCATGCGGATGGTAATGTCCCGGCAGCGTTCACAGCGCCTGCGAACGGTATCCATTGCGCCGAAGTTACACGGTGTGGAACAATTGTGGTTCATTCATCGGCTGCTTATGGATCAGCGCGTATCCGTGGAATTGGCAATGCTGCATGCATTATGGAAAATGCCGAAATCATCACGATTGATGAACCTTCTAAATCACTGGGTGAATGTGGAGCCCCTGCCGAAAGGACATAATGGGCATGGTCTGAAGGTAATAGAATTCAATGGTCGAGCCTATGTGATTGACCGGACAGTAGGTGTACAGCGTTACCGCCAGGCTCGCCGGATTGGCCGGTTGCTTTTGGAGCGATGGCAAAAAGGTATCGTAACGGTGCCGTAGCTTCTGGCTGTCAACGATCATGACCCGGATCAGCCCCGCACGATTATCGGATGGCCCGCAAGTTATTTCCGATGGACGTTCGAATCGTGATGCAAGATGCGCCGCGGAAGATTTGTGTGGGTGTTGTGCATTGGCCGAGAGTTCCGATATTATTCAGATATTGTTACTGTTGTGCCCATGATCGTAAAGTGGAGTTATTCTGATGGAATTTCTTAAACTGCTAAGTGAAACACCGGGTGTTCCGGGGCGGGAGGAACTGGTTCGCGAGGTTATCAAACGCGAAATTGACGGATTATTTGATGACGTCCGGGTGGATAAACTCGGCAGTCTGATCTGCCTTAAACGGGCGGCCAAGCAATCCGGCGGCCGTCCCGCGCAGAAAGTTATGATCGCCGCGCACATGGATCAAATCGGATTTTACGTGCGTCATGTTGATGACAAGGGATTTATCCGCGTGCACAACGTCGGAGGTTTTGATACCCGGAATTTATCAGCGAATCGGGTTCTGGTGCAGGGGCGCAAGGATTTGCCGGGCGTAATGAACCCGGCGGGCAAGCCCATTCATATTGCATCTGAAGAGGACCGGAAAAAGCAATATCTGGTCAGTGATTTCATGGTCGACGTGGGACTGCCGGGGAAAAAAGTTAAGGAACTCGTGCGGGTGGGCGATCCGGTAACGCTGGTGCGGGAGTTTTCGCAGATCGGGGATTTCGTTTGTGGTCAGGCCATGGACAATCGGGCGGCGGTCTGGACGGCGGTACGGGCGCTTCAGAGAGTGAAAAAATCAGCATACGACATCTACGTGGTCTTCACGGTGCAGGAGGAAGTAGGCCTGCGC
>JAJYGE010000140.1 GCA_021785155.1 Planctomycetota bacterium | reverse complement strand
GTGAACGTTGCATCGCCGCACCCGCGCATGGCGGTCATCCGCCCCGAGCGTACACCAACGGCACCGCATTATCATGACGGTGCTCCGAGGGTATTGTGTTTGCGGGGCATTACAGCCGTTCCCGCGTAAATTGTCACGCACCCTATTGCTACGCCCGCACCCTATCGCAATGTTCCAACACGCCCCTTGCCAATATAATAAGATAGTATTGGTTAAGGGCATTGGCGCATTTTTTGTGGAGTACGCGTTTGTTTGGCACCCCGGCAGGTCGAAAACGTAATCTACCAGCGTGGTGGCACCTGTCGCGCCGCGGCGTGCCTATCGTGGGATTATGCGCATTGCCGGCGCTGTTGCCGGGCTGCCACACGGTGCCGCTACATCAGGTTTCCGGGCCGGCATCGCGTTTCAGCCAGCGTTTGGAGTTCGGCACGCCATTGAGTGGAGCGCAGGGAGGCACCAAGACGATCACCGGCGCACCAGATGTCATAATACGGGCACGGTTTTGGAAGCTCTATTACCTGCCCGATGTGAAATTACCGCATCTGGCGGCACAAAGCACTCTGATGATTAACAACTCCGCAGGCCGCCCCACAATGGCGTTCCCGGCTCTGGGTGCCGGGGCGCGATTTGGCAGGGTTCAAAACAGTGAAGCCTTTGAAGCGTTGCTGCGGTCTGCCGGGGTGAAGGCCTCCGCATGTGGTCGGGGTTCTGCGGCGCTCTGGCCGGGAATGGCATCGGCAATGTGCCTAAGCGATGCGCATGGTTTGCCGTTGCATGGCAAATTACGACGCGAGCTTCTGGCTTTGTGGGTGTGGCAAGCCGATACTGTGGCCGCCAAACGGCCCATGGCCATAGGGTTGGCGTTTGAGGTCAGACGTTTCTATTTCGTGGACCATGTGCTGACACTTCGGCATCAGCTTCAGGTGCTTCCAACACGGCCCCTGGCGGCCAAGACCACTTTCGCCGCGCTACTGCCATTCCGCTTTCTCGCAGGTAACACACAAGGTGTCGCCATTCTGATTACAATCCGCCCCTGGAAAAATACGCCGCTCAATCAGGCCATATCCAAAGCCAGCCGCCGGAGTATTCTGGCCGCGCGGCTGATTCATCAACCCCAAGAACTATTGAACCGCCCGGATCTGACGGTGGCAATGCGTAATCTCGGCCAGTATGGCGTCAGGAGGGCATCGCTGGTTTATCTGGCTGGACAGACTGGGGCGAACTTAACACTGGATGTCGCCGCGGTTGCCAACGCGCCGGTACTTGATGCGCTCGTGCGGGCGGTGGCGGCCAATACGACCAATGCGCAGTCGATGACAATTGCGGAACTCGGATGGGTATTGGATAAAACCACCTTTCGACTGCTTTATAACATGCGGAAAGCCAAACCCCTGCCTGGACAGTTGCGTATCGCGCTGGCCCTGCATCTTGGTGAAGCCGCGTGGCACGCATCTTCGCTGGATGAAATTATTCGAGGCCTGGCGTCCCGCCATGATTATCGTCTGCGGATCATTAAAGAAAATCTGATCTACCTCGAAGATTCTTCCCCGGCCGATCGTCTCACCGCTTATGACTGGTTGAAATCCCGTCACCTGGCACCACCGGGTTACAGTCCGCTGGCCGACAATCAAGCCCGAAATGCCGCGTTGGATCAAGCTGAACATAATGCCGCGTATATGCGGAGGATACAGCAATGACCGATACGCCAAACCCCGCCGCTTCCCGAACGCCGGACCCGATCAAATCCGGCCGCTCCGCGCGTTTTGCGGCTTTTCGCCGCCGGGGTGTATGGGCGATGGTGATTACCGCCGGCGTGCTGCTGCTGCTTCGCGTGGCGCTGATATTTATCTTTCCGGCGGTGCTGGAGCATGTGCTGGGCCACTACAAACTCACCGCGCGTTATAACGATATAAAACTTGATGTGCTCGGCGGTGACGCGGCAATCTGGGGTCTGAAGATACGCCCGATCCGGGGCGGCCCGGACATAATCGATATTCCATATTGCCATGGTGATATATCTATATTTGATCTGTTTCGTGGGCGGCTGTATGTTCGCAGGGTGATGGCGGATGGCAGCAATCTGTTTGTGCGGCGCTCGGCCAATGGGAATTGTCCATTGCTGGATGCCCTATTATCCCATTCCAACGGTTCCCCATCGACGCCGGTGAATCACAATGGAAGCAAAGCCGGCATCAGCCTGGCCGCGCCCCTGCGCGTGGAGGCGTTTCGCATTGAACACCTGCGGCTGCATGTCATAGATGACAGCGTCCATCCAGCGGTACGCCTGGGCATTACGCTGAATGTCCGTGTGTCCCACCTGGGGCGGCGACACGGCGCGACGGCATTTCGTCTTGATCTCTGGTCCTCGGATTTTGTGGATGTCCTGCACATAAACGGATCATTAACCACGCGGCCCAGCGCTTTACTGGCCACATCCCATATTTTCATGCGGGGTTTGCACCTGCAACCCGCTGCCGGGTATCTGACCGCATTGGGATTCAGGCCGGAGGCGAAAGTCCTTTCCTTAAGTGCCGACAGCACGCTGGCTTTACATGTCACAACCAGTAAGCCATCCGGCCAGCAGGAAATTGCGGCGCACTTCGCCCTGAACCATTTTATTCTCAGTTCCGGTGGCCGCCCCGCATTGGGTATTGAGAAACTCATCGCCCAGGGGCGATTGACCGGCAACCTCGCCGATGTGCAAACCGTGTCCATCAATGGCGTCACGCTTAACGCCGGTCGTGACAAAAATGACCGGTTCCACTTTGCGGGGCTGGAATTATTGCGGCGTATTGCGACCAGCGGTAAACGTCTTGTGCCGGAGGTGGGCACCCCTGAAAAAGGCCCCCCTATTCCACTGCACCTTCCGGGGTTGCCAAAGGTGCAACTGAAAAATGCGGGCAGTTATACCTATTCGGTGGATCGACTGGAATTACATGGGTTTAAGGCCGTGTTCCGTGATGCCGCGGTAACGCCCCGCGCCAAACTGCAGCTCAATATCAACACGTTGGAGGTGGTAAGCACCGGCGGCCTGCCCGGAGCACCCGGGCAGAAGCTGACCATTTCCGGTTCTGGGGCGGCACCGGGCATTGCCGGCGCGATTGATATTTCCGGCGGCATGTTGCCGTTTGCCCAAACCCGCACGCTGGCATTGCATCTGGCCGCATCGCGGATTACATGTGCGGCACTGGCTCCATACTTATCCGCCGCCGGATTAAAAAGCGAATTAAAATCCGCCCGCTTCAATATGGATATTTCCGGTGCCATGACCACTCTGGCCGATGGCGCGGTGGCCGCCGATGTACATCTGGATCATCTGAATTACCGAGATGGCAAAACCACACTCTGCGATTTTAAGCATATTGATGTCGGCAAAGTACGCGTGAATCCATCCACCGGCAGATTGGAAATCGGGTCCTTGGATATTGTCGGCCCGGCATGCGATGTTTTCCGCGAAGCATCAGGGCATTTTTCTGTTCTCGGCCTGCGTATACAGAGCCAACGATCCCGCCCATCACCGGTGTCGGCTACAGCAGCGAACAAGCCTGACGGCACGATTCGCCCGCCGATTCACGCCGCCACTTTGCCCGCGCGCGTCGCTGCGGCGTATATGCCGCGATTACAGATTGATCACTTCACCTGGTCCGGAATTCGCATCGGCTTTGATGATCAACATGCCACGCCCCCCACACGCATCGGAATCAGCCACGCCGGCCTGGTGTTGAATCATTTCATTTTAGACCTTTCCGGCCAATCCGCCGCCCATGGCGTGGGAACGCTGAAGGCATGGTTGCAGGCACCCGGTGTCATCCAACAATTGGACGTGCAAGGCGCACTGAACCCGGAAAAACGCAGCCTTCAAACCTCCCTGCACATTGTAAGTACCGGTATTGATTTACAGCGCCTTACGCCTTATCTCAAGCCGCTGGGCATTCTGCCCCGGCTGGACAATGGCACATTAAGCGGACTTCTGGCCGCCCATGTTTCACTACATGATGGAAAAATCTCCGGAGGCATACAGATTACGAAACTCCGATTGCGGCAAGGTGCGCAATTATTGGCTTCCGTCGGGGAATTCAGAATGGCCCATGTCTCGGCGCGGCAGGGTGAATTCTCCGCCCAACGTGTGCTCATCAATCAACCGCATTTGCACCTCACCCGATTGCGCAATGGGAACCTCGCACTATGCGGAATTGAACTGTTGCCCAAAACATCCGCAGGAATATCCACCATCGGGATTCCCCCAAGTCCTGTGCAGGCTGCAACACCCCTTCGGGCGGCGGTGAAATCCATCACGCTTTCACACGCAATTCTGCACTGGACGGACCATGCTGTCTTCCGCCCCGTCGATGTGCGCCTCCACGCGAACGCAGTGATTACCAATGCGTATTTTGGCCATCGCCATCCACCTGTCGGCAGGCTGCAAGCGGCGCTTTCCTCAGCCGCTCTGGCGGATGCAATACATATCCGCGGCTCATTCTCTGTACCATTGCACGCCCTTGAGGCCAATATACATCTGCGCGCCACAGGTCTGCATGGGCGGGTTATCAGCAGCTATCTGCCGCAGGGTATCGCATTTCTCCCCGGTGGCGAGAACCTCAGTGCCTCACTACATGCGAATATTACACATCTGGCGGATGGCTCGGCGGCGGGAACTCTGGGCATCGGAAATTTGTATATTGTTCGCCCCGCCACCGCTTCCCAACCGGGCAATCTGCTGCTGTTGCCACGCGCGGCGATTCATTTCGACCGCTTGAATCTGCCGCGGCATGTTGTGGCTATCCATTCCATTGATGCGAATCTTAAGACGATCCGCATCGACCACCACGGCGGGGTGTGGTCGATCTGTGGAATCAACATCGGCAAACATCTCAATGCCCAACCGTCAGGTTCCGGATTGGGACGCGCCTCCAAATTGGCGAACAGGTCGTTTTCCATTATTCCCACGCACTTACCGCTTATCACGCTTACGCAACTGAATTTGCGAGCGGCGGATATTGTGCTGACCGGACTGCTGCCGGAGGATCAATCCGTCAACATCACCGGACTTGATCTGCGCAACACCGCACCGGTACGCTGTCTGGGAACCTCGCCGGCCAGCGCCCCGGCCATTGCGCTGCAACTTACCGGCGGGGTCAACAGCATCGCCCGGCATGTTGATATGGCCTTTCATCTTAAACCCTTCGCCAATCATCCCCGTGGCAAGGTTCACATGTTGATCACTGGTATTCGCGGCACGGGACTGGCCCGGGTGATTCCAGCGCTGGCCCGGCATGTTGATGTTAATGCCTTAAAGGAAGGACAACTTTCCGTCGATGGCGCGGTGGCATTGCAAATGGACCGCCGATCCCCTGTGGATTTCAATTTCCATCGCCAGTTCATGGCCACAGTCAAAGTCTCCCATCTCGCATTCACCGCGCAACCTCATGGCCCGGTATTGGCGGGTGTGGCGGAATTGGATGCCGAGAACATCAAGGTGCAGCCGAGCCTATCGGCGCTTACCATTGCGTTGCTGAATATCCGAACGCCCACTATTCGGATTACCCGCGACATCGCGGGCTTACATGTTCTGGGTATGCTACTTAAATCCGGTTCAGGCATGTCCAAGGCCGCCGCCGAAAAGACCCTCCAATCCGCGCTGCCAAAAGTGAAAATCAAGGTGACGATGAAGGTGGTCGATCCTGGCGTCGTCAATGCGTCGAGGTCGCCGCCGCCTGTGGACAGCCACAAGCATCGGGCGAAAGTTGCGCCAACTGTCGGGCATTCCGGTACGAAACTTGCCGCCGTTGAATCTTCAACCACGCGCGCGGTGGCAAACCATGCACGGTTCCCCGCGATTCTGATCAAGCGACTGATCATCAGCGGCGTTCATGCCCGGTACATTGACCGCACCTGTGTTCCGCAGATTTGTATTCCCCTTACCGGCCTGGAAGCACAAGTGCACAACGTCGGCACCGTCCCGCTGATGAAACGTATGCCGATTCGGTTTAATGTCATTGCGTATGCCGGTGCCGTCCGTCCGCTGCAACCGCGACCGCAATCGCAACCGCTGGGTATCGCAATTCATGCCCCGGTTGCTACCAGCCTTCCGCGCGGAAGCGCCGTTCGCACGTTGGATGGACATCAGCCGGCGGGAAAACAAGGGCCGCTTTTTTCCCAGTTTTCCGGGGATGGACAAATATATTTATACCCACACCCGCAAGGCTGGTGTAAGACATCGCTCAATGGCGTGTATCTCGCGGAACTTCAACCCCTTGCGAAACAGTACGGTGTGACGCTTTCCGGGGGCACCTTTGACAGTTCCAGCGATATTCGATTTCATGCCGACAATCATGCGGATATTCACACCAAGCTGGTATTCTCCAACTTGAATTTGTCCGAGCCACCGCACGGATTCCTGGCAAAGTTGCTGAATTTGCCGGCACCGCTGAATGTCGCCATCGCAGCCGTTGAAGCTCCCGACGGCTCAATTACCTTTCCTCTATCCGTACGTGTTAAGGGCGGGAATTTTTCACACTCCGCCCTTACCGGCCAATTCGTCACAGATATGGCGCAGGTAGTCGCGGTCGGTATTGCCGATTCACCGTTGAAACTTGCCGGTGGCCTGGCGGGCCTTTTTGGTTCAGGCAAATTAGAGGCCGTCAAAGAGCCACCCGTGAAGCTGGGATTCGCCCCCGGTTCCACCACGTTAACGTTACACGATTGGAAAATATTGCAAGCGATGGGCCGACGGATGCGGCGGCACGATTCCATGCAGGTAATTGTCCGGCAGCACATTTCCACGGCGGATATTGCCATTGCCGCGATTCGCGCCAACCCCACACGCAGTCAATGTCTGCAAATGATTTCTGCGCTGCAAGAAAGACATGATCACCTGTTGATTCAGCGGCGGCAGGCGGTTGGCACACTGCGCGGCTCGTTGGCGATACGTCTTTCGCGCACGGCTATTACTGATGGAACCGTCCGTGTGGCACGGCTGGACGCGAAAATCGCCCGTACCCAGTTGGCCATGACTTACATCGCCAATATGCTCGCTCCCGGCGCAAACCGCGACGCCGGTCGCCGCACCCGTGGCATCATGATCGCCATCGCCCGGAAGCGGCTGTCGGAAATTAAGGCGGCTTTGTTCGCCGCCGGTTTTGATCACCCCAATCGCCGCGTGCATATTGTGTACCCGCAATATATTGTGGCCAATTCCCCGCAGGGCGGTGATGCGGTCATCACATGGGTGCGTGCCAGGTAGCGGCACCACAAGCGGAAGTGGATGGCGAATATTGCCTGAACACTGGAAAACCGCCCGCACTGCCCTTCTGCGAATTCAAGCCGCATTCGCGGAAATTGGTTTACGGCCCAAGTCCTTTTTCGTGGGTTCAGCCATTGAAGCCAAGATGGCGGAAGAAATTTGGAAGTTGTTATCTAACGGACAACTCGACAATGCCGCAAATCTCACCAGCAACCAGCAATTGGACCATCTGGCTCGCTGGCTGTGTTCGCTTTAATTTGCTCGCCGATGTCGCATGGTGAAATTGCGCCTCGCTGGGGGGCTGGAAAATAACTGCGGGGTGTGTTTCGCGGTACGTGCCAAGACTTGGGACGACAGTGGCTGAAGCGGAGAAAATCCGCTATTCTATTTAATGAATCGGGCGGTTAGCTCAGTTGGTTAGAGCGCCGTGCTTACACCGCGGATGTCGGGGGTTCGAGTCCCTCACCGCCCAATGGGTTGTTTTTTTCGTCCGCGCACTGGGGCGCACTGGGGCGCAATTACCGCTATTTTTGTGGTTTTCGGGGCTTGGGGCTTTTTCGCTTTGCGCTTCGGTGCGCTCGCCTGCGCTCGCACTGCGCGCCGCTTTGCGCGCCGCTTCCACTTCGGGCACCATTTTGCCGGCGCGGGCAAAATGATCGTCTGTGACCTGAAGATAGTGGTCGCGGGCGACGGCGGCGGAATTGCCGATCCATGAGCACACCACCTGCATCGGGAACTGCTCCGCGAGTTCTGTCTGCCGGCTGGTGCGCATGTTATGCCACAGCTTCGGCCACGGCTTGAGACCGGCGCGATGGATGACCTTATTCAAAAGGGTGCGAAGGTTGGCTGATGCGCTGCGACACCCGACTGCGAGAGACCTACTCTCATCTTGAACACAGCTTCTCCTTTCACACGGCGTGGCAATATTTCCGGGCACCCGTGGATTTTCCGCGCAAAACGCGCGGTGCAAGCACACGCGGCTAAAAGGGGATGGGGTGCCCCGTTACACTGCCCGGATTTATTGCCACACCCCCTCGGCGTTGTGACAACCAGCCCTTCTTTCGTAATAGCGCTTGAAGCATTATAATTGATGGTTGTATGTTCGCGGATGTTGCCGCGTGGAATGGATCAGGACGTCCAAGGAGAATTTTGATGATTTCCCGGCGGAAAACCCGGCAGGTAATGGTTGGAAATGTGCCCATTGGCGGCGATGCTCCGGTGGTGGTGCAGTCCATGACCAGCGGCTATACGCATGATATTGATAATTGCGTGCGGGAGATTAACAAACTCGCCGCCGGCGGTGCGGATATTGTCCGTGTGGCGGTGCCGGAGCGTAAAGACACCGAAGCGCTGAAAGAAATCATGAAGCAGGTGCATGTGCCGATCGTGGCGGATGTGCATTTTCACTTCCAGCGCGCATTGGAGGCCATTGAAGCCGGCGTAAGCAAAATTCGCCTGAATCCCGGCAACATCAATGATCGCAAACAGGTGGAAACAGTGATTGACGCGTGCAAAGAGCGCAAACTGCCGATTCGTATTGGCGTCAATGAAGGGTCTATTGTTGAACGCAAAGACAAGCAGAAGCGCATGCGCGAACTGGGCGGTGTTTTTGGTGACAACCGACATGGGCATATTCTGGCCATTATGATTACCAAATTGGAAGAGTATCTGGACATATTCTATGAACGGAATTTTCATGACATCGTGATATCCGCCAAATCCATTGATCCGATTCTGGTTATTGACGCTTATACTGAAATTTCCAAACGCTTTGATCACCCGCTGCATCTGGGCGTGACCCACGCCGGCCCCAAGGAAACCGGCACGATCCGCAGTGTGGTTCCACTGGGCACCCTGCTGGCCAACGGCATCGGTGATACCATTCGTATCAGTTATGCCAATGATCCGATTTATGAAGTTCAGGATGGCCTGGAATTGCTTTATGTGCTGGGCCTGCGGCAGCGTAAG
>JAJYGE010000441.1 GCA_021785155.1 Planctomycetota bacterium | reverse complement strand
TGGAGCGGCGAGCCGTGCGGGAGATGCTCCTGGGCGGGCAGGCGGCGCGGTTGGCGACCATTTATCGCATTGACTGGCTGCGCGTGGCGGCAATGGTCATGATTACGGCGGGAATTTTTGGCGCGGGTGGACTTTATCTGGGGCGGGGCGGCACGGAGATGGTTCGGCCAGTGACAGTCCGCGGTGGGAATCCGCAGGTCGCCGTGGCACCTGCGCCACGGCCACAGCCGGGCACAATTCAATATATCACGCCCGGCTTGCCGCCTGGTTTTGGTACGCGGGAGCCATCTTCTGTCGGCCTTTCTTCATTTAACCCCGCAGATGTGCGGACAACGGCCTATTCGGAGCCCGACCACATTGTGCTGGTACCGGAAGGTCCCGGCGATGTCATGGCCTATCCTGTGGTTCCGGTCAATGGTAAAAAGCATACGATTTATTGACCTCTGGAGTTTGTCGCGGAAATACCATGGTTCACAAGCACACATTTAGAAATCTTATCGCCGCCGCGATGGCATGTTGCGTCGTGACTGTGGGCAGCGGCTATGCCGTGCGTGCGGCCACCGTGGTTACCTCCACCACGGTGGCTGCCGCTCCGGCGACCGGGTTGCAATCCGTATCGGCGGCACCACAGAGACCGCGCTGGCTGGGCGTGTCAATGGAAAAAATTCCGCCAATATTCAGTCGGCTTTTAGGTCTCGCGCCGCAACAGGGCTTGCTGGTTATTCAAGTAATTCCCAACAGTCCGGCGTTTAAGGCCCATCTGGAACCCGGTGATCTGCTGGTAACACTTGACGGTAAAGCGCTGGAGAATCCCTTTGAGTTGATTCGCAAGGAAAATCGCACGGGTGCCATAGCGCCTAAGCTCACGATCACATTGATTCGTGATGGAATGCGCAAAACTGTTGTGGTTACTCCGATGACGCGCCCGCGGCATCTGATATTTTTTTTCAATCGGCGTCCGGAGCCTGCCGGTGTGTTGCCGACAGGCGCTGTACCGCCGCATGATATACAGACGACCAGCCTCATAACTGTCGGACCGGGGGTTAAACTTCATATTCCCGCCATGGCCGTGCCATCACGCGCTGATGGTCGTCCTGATTTATTTACCGTCAGACAATGGCTCGGCCAACATGGCACGCGGCACCTGGAAATTCTCTGGCGATCCCGCGCTTATGAAATTCAGCCGGGCAGCCTGAAAAAACTTCCTCCGCCGGTTCAGGCGGTGGCTCGGTTGATTTTGCGCGGTCATGCGCAGTTTATAGCGCCGGCCCCGTCGCGGAGAATGCTGATTCAGCAGCGAATTACCGAGATCAAAGCGTTGATTCAGCGATTACAAACTCGCGAGAAAATCTTGGAAGCGCAATCGGCCGCAGTGAAATGAACCACGCGGCACCCGTATTGCCAGCCGGTGAATTGCCTCCCGGAATGTTGGTGCACAGAGCACGGAAAAAATAACCTGGCTTTTGGGGTCATGGTGTTTGCATACGGGAGACATGGGTATGGCCGGCATCCGATACGGTCACGCCGGTTTCCATGTCGCCGGCGCGCGTAAGATCCTCATGGCCGTTACGCTGCTCTCGGTGGTCTTGACGCTTGGCGCATGCGCCCATGCGCCGGTTTCTTCAACATTTTACAGCCAACACAAACAAAACCTGCTGCGAACGCTGACCAATATCTCCGCTTCCACACGGTCAAGAGAAAAAGCCGATCGGAAATTACTGCAATTCATGCCGCCGGATAATCCGATGCGTCTGACGGCATTAATGACGGTGATACAGGGCTATGGACAGAGACCGGCGATGAAAATCTACGCCATGGATCAGCTTCTGGCGGCGGATAAGCCTCTTGCTGTTGCCGTGTTGGCCGGGCAGATTCCACGTTTTCAACATTGGCGGGTGTTGATTCACGCTTGCCATTTATCGGTAGATATCGGCGACCAGGCGATGGTCGATCCGCTGATACTTTCATTGGATCGGCCCGCCCGACGCTTTACGTTAGCAAAGCGCCCAGAATCTCAGGCCATACGTGAACTGACCGACCGTAGTGTGCGGAATTGTCTGACCCGTAAGCTTGATTGCGGCCACGTTCTGGCCGTCCGGCTGGCGGCACTTCATCTGCTATATCACTTGCTGCGCCCCGAACAGTTCTACGCTCTGGCGGTGGCGCACCGGAAATACTCCGATTCGATGCTTCTGGCCATACGTTGGTATGCCCATAAATTTTGCTACGTTCCGCATACTGCGCCACAGGTGGCCTGGATTGAGGAACTTCATGACGGTCCGCTTTCCACGCTTGCGCGGGCGGCTCAATCGCATGTTCGATGGTTGCCGCGCGCCGGTCAACCGCGGCATGCCACGATGCGGCATAAACATTTTGATCACGGTGGCACACCTGCGTCGATGGGGGCCAGCGCGACGGACTGCGGCAAGGTGCTTCATAAAGAGGGTATCGGCCCAAGCTGCATGCCCAATGGTATTCCTCCCTGTTTCATGGGCCTTCTGGCCGTATTGGCCGATCCGCAAGCGTATCCGCCGTCGGGCGAACTGCTTCATGGCGTTACGCGGGACTATTACGCCCATCGGCACATCCGGCGACCCGGACCGTACCCCGGGTCACCGGATAATCCGGATTCATCGTTGGCGGCCAATGTCGGAAAGTTGTCATACTGTGATTATTTGACCGTGCGAACCATCTATGCCGCCCTTCAACACAGTCATTTCCGCTCTGAGGTCATGAATGTGGGGAGGAAATCACGGCAGAACCGGCAATCGGAAGAAGGGGGATTGATTGCATTGGAGGCCTCGGGCGGCCCAATGGCCGCGCCGGAATCGCCGACATTACATCTGAAACTTTATCCATCGTTGAGGCAGATTAATAATGGCGTTTATGTCACCGGCCCGCAACTGCTTTTAGATACACCCACGGGCCTGGCGCAGTTCGTTTTTCATTTCCAACAAACCGATAATCAAAGGTATGCCGGACCGGTACGCGTTGGATCAATCATCAACCGCACCGTTAATGCAACCTGCGTGTCCTGCCGCAACGGGTGTTCTTATTCATGTCGGTGATCAATACCTTTGGTTGCCAACGCCCGCTGAAATACCGCAGTCCCAAGTTCCGCCTTGCGCCATGCGTTATGGAGCGAGTTTCTCAATCCAGACCGGCGGCGGTTCGATGACATCAGCGGGACGACCACCGGCATCTTTGGCTCCGGTACCCTTCCAACGGCTTATCACACGCACGGTCATGTCCTGATCACAAAGCACCTGACAGCTCAAGCGTAATCCCGGTTGAGCGGCCAAGCCGCGCTCTTTCATGACATTTTTTTCCGCTTCCGTCATTTTGGTAGGCTCCCCGTGTTCAATATGAACGCGACAGGTTGTGCAGCGGGCGTGTCCGCCACAGGCATGAAATTGATCTATTTTAACAATGTCCGTCAGCACATTGACCAGCCGACTTCCCGCCGGTACCTCAAATGTGCCAATGTTTTCCACTGTCAGTTTAGGCATTGTAGTCTCCTTAAAATCGCAGCACCTCTTTAGCCGCACGTCATGTCCTTGAGTATGCAAGCCCTTGTCCGCAGTTGCAAGTCAACGGGGTTATGGCGCGTTGATAATCCGGAGAATGTCATCCGCGCCGCGTTGTTTAAGTGTATCAATCAGCAATTCATAAAGCGACTTAAGTCCGTCTGTGGAGGTGTCCTCAGTCAGGAGCGTCGCACGGGCGATCTTTCGGCCATCCGGTGTCGCGACGAAAGCCCGCGCAATCCATCCCCGCAGATGGTTGGATACGTTACCACGCGGGGTGGCGCAAACACCAATGGGTGCCAGGCAATTGCCGGCCAGTGCGGCTACAACCCGACGTTCGAAATTCAGTGCGGCGGCGGTAGGGACGTGGTTAACGGCTCCAACTGCCGAGCGCATGGCAGAATCGTCCGCTCGGATTTGCAGGGCCAGAATTCCCTGCCCGGCGGCGGGAATAAATTCGTCCAACGGCAGGATGATCGCGCCATCGGGCAGCAGATTGGTGCGATCCAATCCGGCTTTGGCCAGAAACGTTCCCGCCACCACGCCGTTACGTACCTTGTGCAAACGCGTGTCGATATTTCCGCGAATCGGATTTACTGTCACATCCGGGCGCAGCGCCAGCAGTTGCGACTGCCGTCGCAAAGACGACGTTCCCACCACGGCCTGTGCGGAAAGTTCCGCAATTGATTTATTTTCAAAGCTCACCCAAACATCATTTGGATCGGCCCGCAGTGGCGTGGCCGCGATAACCGTGCCATGCGCCAATTCCGCGGGAAGGTCCTTGGCGGAGTGAACCGCCAGATCAATGCGATGTTCCAGTAATGCGGTTTCAATTTCCTTGATGAACAATCCTTTGCCGCCCGAATCGGCCAAGGGGCGATCCGTCTGTTGATCACCCGACGTGGTGATGAACACCATTTCAATCTCCGGCGGGTCTTTGCCATAGGGCCGCGATTCAAGCATCTGTTTAACCATTCCGGCCTGCGTGCGCGCCAGCAGGCTGGAACGGGTCCCGATTCGAATTGTACCATTGTCGATCATCCCTTTGATGCTACTGGCCAAAAGCCGCGAACGCCAGCGGATCGGGTGTAGAGCGGACTCGCGGAAGTGCCCGCCTTGATCGAGAATCTGCCGGCACCGCAACGCCTTGCGGTGTACCACCTCATTTTAGTCGCGTGTGCTTGCTCCGCGCATTTCCTGCGGCCACCGGCACCGCAATGCGTTCAGGGTGCAAATCGCGTTGCATTTTACGAATCCCGACAAAAAACGGACACACCACGGTAAACCGGGTAGCTGAACGGATAATGGACGAAATGGGGCGTTCTGCGGTACACTGCGCAATTGAGCCGGCCTGAATGGCTGTTGAAGTGTCGGACGGATTCGGAATTTGTGATGTTGTTGACGTTACTGCGGGCCAAAATTCACGGCGCAATTATTACACAGGCCAACCGTAATTATGTTGGAAGTATTACCATAGACCGTAATCTTCTTTCGCTTAGCGGATTACTGCCTAATGAGCGCGTGCTGGTGGCTGATATTCATAATGGGTTACGCTTTGAAACCTATATTCTGGCGGGAGATAAAGACAGCGGCGTAATTGGAATTAATGGTGCCGCGGCCCACCTTGTAAAACCCGGCGAGAAGATCATTATCATGGCATTTGCCGAAATGACCCCCGAAGAGGCCGTCGGGCACCAGGCTCACGTTCTGGTTCTGGATTCCGCCAATAAACCTGTCAAAAACATGACCATTGCCAGTCGGCTGGACGTTTGACAGTAAAAATGTGGCAGAGCGGAGTTCCGTTACACGACTGCGAAACTCTGCGGCCATCTTGAATGGAGTGCCTGATGCCCCAACGCATGATTCAATATGTAAGGCGGGTTTCCCGGTTGCGCGCCGCCGTGACACTGGTGTTCCTATTCCTGCTGGTCCCGCAACTTGGGGGGTGTGCATCCGAGCCGGCCTGGATGGTCAATGATAAGCCGTCCTGGCGCACGCAATATGCCTTAGCGCATGTATCCCCCGCAGTGGTGCGGATCAATGTGGTGATGCGGGAGTTTCAAAATGGAGTGCCGGAAAATTTCCGCGCCATCGGCAGCGGTGTGATTATTGACAAACAGGGGCGGGTGCTGACTAATTTCCACGTTGCCGGACGGGCGCGGAGAATTGAAATTATTCTACCGGATCAGGAACGCGTGCGGGCCAGGCTGATCGGTTCTGATCACTGGACGGACTTGGCGCTTGTGCAAATGGATATGGCCCAGATTAAGTCCCGCCATTTGCGCTTCAAATGGGCCACATTGGGCAATTCCAGCCATGTTCAACTTGGTGAACCGGTTATGGCCATCGGTACGCCTTACGGTCTTTCGCGCACCGTTACGCGCGGCATTATTTCCAATACCGATCGCTTTTTTAACGCCACCACCATTGACGGCTACGAAACCGGCTGGTTCAACAACTGGCTGCAGACCGATGCTGCGATTAATCCGGGAAATTCCGGCGGCCCGCTGATAAACTTGCGCGGCCATGTCATTGGAATTAATACGCGAGGCGACCCGACCGCCAATAACCTTGGCTTTGCCATACCCATTAATGTGGCGCGCCAGGTGATTCCATCGCTGCTGAAGTACGGCAAGGTGGTGCGCAGTTACACCGGCCTGGAACTTGAGCCGATGCTCGGTTTGAGCCGCTTCTATCATTTACCCACTGGAAAAGGTGTATTGATTCGTTCCGTGGATCATGATTCGCCGGCATCCGCGGCGGGAGTACATGCACTGGATGTACTATTGTCGGTCAATGGCTATGCCACCAATTGTCGCTTTCCGGAACAGATTTCCGCGGTGCGGCGCTACATCGCGGATCAGCCCGTGGGTTCCACGCTTACCGTGGTGCTTGACCGAATGGATAGCGGTTCGGTGATGAAACAAGAAACGCTGTATATTGTCGCACAGCGGCTGGAAAGCGTGATTTCCCCGCGCCATCAGATTAAGCCCTGGGGAATCGTGGTGCGCAATCTCACCAGTGCGTATCTGCGGCAGCAGCAGATGAAAATGATTCGTGGCGTGTTGGTCACCAGTGTGCAAAGCGGATCCATTGCCGATAGCGCCGGCATGGAAGATGGCGACATTATCCGCATGGTTGGTATCACACGCATTAAAGATAGTGTGCAACTCCAGGCGGTGGCCGCCGGCATGGTAAAAACCAAAAAGCCCTATGCGGTTGTGGTCAAGCGGGGACGCACGGAGCGCACGCTGGTTTTTACGCCGGGCGGCGGAAGCTGAAGATGCGCAAGGTCCAGGATTAAGAACGGGTAACTTTTTAAGTTCAGGAATCGAAAATGAATTATCATGCTTTGTTGAAGCGTTTACTGGTGGCGATATGTGTTGCAACCGGATTATCAGCCTCAATCGCCCCGGCGACAGCGTCCGTGCGTGTCGCAACCTTGATACCGCAAATCGCTCGCAGCATCGTCGTGGTGCAATACACGGCTGAAAATGAATTTCATAAGACCAATAAAGTCAGCGGTCAGGGAATTGTTCTTAACCGGCAGGGGGTCGTGCTGGTGTCATCCGATTTGATTCCGCAGGATTTGCCGCTGGATTACATCCGCCACTTGAAAATTCGCACCGCCGAGGGTGATATGCCCAAAGTTTCCGCGCAGTATCTGGGGCGCACGGTGGATGGATTGTTCTGTTATATTCGGGCGCTTAAACCGCTTGATGCCATACCGTTGAAGATTTCCGCCACGATCAAGCCATACCTCGCCGAGCGTGTCTTTTCAGTGGGGCGGTTGGGCAAGGATCAGGCGTATGGCGCATTTGTGGGTGTCAATCGCATTAAAGCCATGATCCCCCTGGTTCACACCCTGATAGCCACGGATTCTTTTGGTCTCACCGACGCCAACAGTCCCGTATTTGATTACAGCACGGGTAAATTCGTGGGCGTGACGGTGCCCAATCCCGGAGATGGAATGATTCTGACGTTACTGGGGCGATCCGTTCCCGTTACACTGCGCGATAATCAACAGGTAGGCATGTTTGTCGCATATAATTCCTTTAAGCAGGATTTTCTGGATGTGCCCACGAAGCGGTTCGTGGCTAAAATTCCGTGGTTCGGCACGCTTGACAGCACCGGCATACGCGCGGCGGTGCGGCAGCTCTACAATATTAAACAGCCATCCGGATTAATGGTTGGGCAGGTTATTCCGGGAATGCCCGCAGCCAAGGGAGGGCTGAAGTCACGCGATATTATTCTCACGGTCAATGGGAAACCTTTTGCGCATACGCCCGTGGCGGCCCTCATGGTGGCTCGATTTGAGCATGAAATGCAGACGTTAAAACCGGGACAGATCGTTAAACTTGGCGTACTGCGTAATGGCAAGCCAGAAAATCTTACCGTCACCGTTGGGCAGGCTCCAACTCCGCCGAGCCGGTTGCCAAGGTATTATGATCGCAAAATTGGTCTGGTGGTACATGATCTGGCTTTCATTGATACCTATTCCCGCAAGTTGCCGCTGACGCAAAAGGGTGTTTACGTGGTACTGGTGCATAACGGCAAGCCCGCATCGCTGGGCACCACACCGGTAGTGCCCGGCTACATCATCACGCGTGTGGATGATCACCGTATTGATAATATTGCGGCATTTAAAACGCTTGTCACCAAAGCGGAAAACACACCCGGAAAACCGGAAATTATTTTTGAAGTCATCAAAGGCAATGGCCGCACCGCAGCATGCCATGTCAGCCTGAACTGATTCAAATTTCTTCCGCCAGAATACTGGAAAGTTGCTGGGATACTTCGCCGATCTGTTCGGTTGTGAGGTGGGGGTTAAGCACCGATACCGTCGTACCGCCGCGTTGGATCATGCTCCATATCTCCGGCGGGGGGGTAAGATGGCCAAATTTAGCCTGCATGGCTTCCGGCATGGCGGAAGTGCCTTCATATTTGAGCAAGCGCTTCCGCATGAGCAGCAACGCCAGGACAAAACGGAATCGCAGGTCCGTGATATCATCGCGCTCAGCGAGACGGTTAAACAAGTCCAGCAGAACCGAATCATCAACAAACGTTTTGGCTTTCTTCTGTGATTCGGGCACAACCGTCTTCCAGAAAGAAAACATTTCCGCCGGAGGGGCGGGGCGCTTGCCGGTATTCCAGCATTCCGGGCAGAAGTTCATGCGTTGCCAGGGGCTGCCGGGGGCGGTCGGCACATTTGCCTGCGTATCCACCGTCGGCAGTGAACGCAATTCAACCAAGGTAGCCCAACATGGCGCACCTGGCGGAAGTTCCACGGTGCAAGCCGCACATTGGCCACCGACCTTGCCCACATCCCAACTCTGATTTTGCGTGATTGTAATTGTCATTCCAATATACTAAGCTTTTTGGCATCGCAGGAAAAGTGCTGAACCCAAAGTTTATGTATCTTGGGTGTGGCAATACATCCGGGCAGTGTACCGGAAAACCCCATCCCGCCGCACAATCTGAAATTTGAAATCCAAAATTTCCCATCCCAATTCTACCCCACGGCCAAAATGACTTTGATCAGGGGAACAGGCGAACAGGTGACCGCAGGTGAAGTTATTCGGCTCCCGGGACAATCCCTCCGCACCGGGACTCTACTGCTCAACTCTCTCCTGATTAACTGTTCTGCGGCGACAGCCGCCCCTACTGATCAATACTGCAATGACTGCTATACTCCGTTTGGAGTGTAGCGGTA
>JAJYGE010000367.1 GCA_021785155.1 Planctomycetota bacterium | reverse complement strand
CCACAGCAGCATGCCCAGTACCTGAATGGTTTTTCCCAACCCCATGTCATCCGCGAGACAAGCGCCCAATCCCAGACGAACCATAAAGTGCAGCCACTGGACCCCTACTTTCTGATAGGGACGCAATATGGCCGTCAGGCCCATCGGTGTATCCGAAGGCGCGGTGGTTTCCGGGTTCCGCAACTCCGTCAGACGGGCCGCCAGCCAATCGCCGGCGACGACATCCGACCATGCCCGCGTGGATTCCGCGGCGGTGGCGGCGGCGCTCCCGGCAAGTCCAACACCGGAGAGCATCCTCATGCCCTCAAAAAACGATATTCCGCCGGAACTGGCCTCGGCCTGCACCTGCTTCCAGATGCCCAATGTCTCCGAGAGTTTTTCTTTATCAATCTCCACCCATTGGCCCTTCAGCAGCATCAGCCCGTTGGATGCGGCCAATATGGTTTGCAATTCCGCCTCGCTGACCGCCTGCCCGTTCACCGTGACACTGACGGAAAAATCCAGCAGAGCATCGGCATCCAGTCTGGTTTTTGCCTCCTTACCTATGGTTACGCTGACCACTGGTCGCGCGTGTTTCGTTGCCCGCCACCAGTTTGGCACACGAACGATCAGGCCGCTATCTTCAAACACGGGCACATCGCGCAGAAAGCGGTACGCTTTTTCCGGCGTCCAGGCCAGGGGGTGATAAATATCACCCGATTCCAAAAGTTCACGCACCAGTTGGCTTTTTTCCGCCGCCTGTTGAATCGGCGTGAGCAGCGCGATGAGCCGTTCGCTATTGCCCGCACCAGCGTATTGCTTGAGCGCCTCGCTTAAGGGCTGGTGCCGCAGTGTGGCCTGGGCGGTTAATCGGTTGGCATAAGTGGCCAAAAAAGCGAACGGATTGGAGGTATCGCGTTTGTTTTCCGCGAGATGAAACGTAACGCGGCCCACGAGCCGCCAGATCGGATTTTTTTCCCGCAGGTACGCCGATGTGCCGCCCGGCCATCGGCTGATTTCGTCGCGTATGAACTGATCAAGATCATTCCAGCATCGGGCCAGCATCCCGGCATTCAGATATTCCAACCCCTCCATGGGAGGAGCCTGCATACAACGAAAAGCTAATTCTTCCGAATCCGGGATCGCAATGGCCTGCGGGCCGGACTTATTTTCCAAGTCCGGCGTGTGGCAAAGGCGGACCAGATACTCGCGGGAAAAATCCCGGAAATAAGCCAGCTCCGATGGCAGATGACTTTCCAATTCAACCGTGGCCAGGTGCAGCAAACCCGCTGCTTCACATTTGCCAAAAGCCTCGGCGATGCGCTGCTGAGTCACCGGTGGAAGAGACGACACCGCATCACTACCGTCTTGCACCCAACGCAGCTTGCCTTCTGGTGTTATTTTTAATCGACAACTCATGCCAGGCTTGTACCCAAAGCTCGCGCGGCGGTCAACAATGCCGGCGTCGGGAAGCGTTGAAATTAGGCGCTGGGTTCCATTGCCGACTCGGGCTGGGGACCAAAAATAGCCGAACCGATTCGAACCAGTGTAGCGCCTTCCTCAATGGCCACTTCAAAATCCCCGCTCATCCCCATCGACAGATGACGGAAATGCTTTCCGCAGATGTTACGGAACCGGAGTTCTTCAAATACTTCCCGCAGGGCGCTGAAACTTTGCCGGGCGTCATCCGGATTGGTCGATTGTCGGGCCATGGTCATCAGGCCCACTATTTGCAGATTGGCCAGCGTTTCAAACTGTTCAGCCATGTGAATCGCCGCGGGCAGCGGGACCCCATGTTTGGCCTCCTCGCCGGAGGTATTGACTTCCATGAGTATCGGAATGGCTTTATCGCGGCGGTGTCCCAGTTCATTGAGGTGTTCCGCCAGGCGCAGGGAATCCACGCTGTGAATGATCGCACAGGTTTCCATCGCAATCGCCGCCTTGTTGCGCTGCAGGTGGCCAATCATGTGCCATTTGACTTGCGCGGCTATCTCGGCTCCATCGGCCAGCGCGTTGGTCGCCCATTCGTTTACTTCCTGCGTGTGAAGTTGCAAATTCTGGACGCGGCTTTCACCGAAATCACGCTGGCCGGCTTGTATAAGTTTCTGGATTTGTTCCAGGGTGGCATACTTGCTTACGGCAATGAGGGTAATATCCTTCGGCTCCCGGCGCGCGCGAAGGGCCGCTGCGCTGATTCGTTCCTGAATCCTCCGAAGTTTAACGGTTACATCCACGTTCATTCCCTCAAACAATAAACTAACAAGCCGCTATTATTAGTATTTATCTAAAAATGTAAAGCGCGTAATTGTCCCGAAATCAGGGACACAATACGCATTGGAGTCCCGGGCATTATTCCGGGTCTTCGACGGGATGGTTTTAATTCTACAACGCTATCGAGCTGGCCGTTGCGGGCCAGTCAGGCTGAATTGTAGGATTACGTGCGGTGTTGCGGCGGTTATCGGTTAGCCAGAGTTTGCATGACCGCGGCATCGCGCGCGGACAAATCGGGATATTCAGGATTGCTGCCGACATCGGGGCGGCGTTTCCAGGAGCGGGCGCAACTGGGATATGTTTTCCGGGTGTCGATCATGTCAACGGCCAATTTTTCGCCGGGGACGATCCGGTGGAAGCCGGCTCCCAATACATCTTCGATTTCCCGGCCATATTGATTCATCAGCGCCGCCATGGGATGGCCGGCGGGCACGATAATCACCGCTTCACTATCCAGCGGATTTCCCAGACCCACTGATTTTTTCAGCGTGTCGAGCTGTTTAAGTCCATCCTGCACCAGCGGCATAAGCGTTTCCCAGTGGGCCAGCAAATCGGCCCTGGGAGTTTCGGGCGGGGCCGTGAACAGGTGCGTATGAATGGAATCGCCGAATATGTTTGTCAGCCCCGGTAAATCCCGGATAATCTGGCCGACTTCATCCGCGGTAAAAACCAGAATCGGCGCACAAAGTTCCACCAGATAAATCAGTAATTTGGCGCAGAGTGTCTGCGCCGCGCGCCGCCGCGGATCATTGGCTGGTTCGCAGTACAGCCGATCTTTAATGGCTTTGGCATAAATAGTGGAAATATCGATATTGCAAAAATCATACAAGGCACGGAATACTTTGTGGAATTCATACTGGTCGTAGGCGGCATGAACTTCGCGCGTCATGGCGGCCAAACGGCCCAGCATCCAGGTATCCACGCTGTATGGTTCGGGCGCGGTGGCGTTTTGCGCCAGATCGAAATCATATAAATTGCCGAGCAGATACCGGATGGTGTTACGGATTTTGCGATATGCGTCGCCGGTGCGTTCCAGCAATTCGCGGGAGCAAGGCATATCATCCTGATAATCCACGCTGGCCACCCAAAGTCGCAATACATCGGCACCGTTTTGTTTCAGCGCATCGGAAACCTTGATGTCGTTACCCTGGCTTTTTGACATTTTGTGTCCGTGGCCGTCCACAATAAAGCCATGCGTAAGAATCTGTTTAAACGGCGGCGTATCGCGGTATCCGGCGGCTTCCAGCAGTGACGCCTGAAACCAGCCCCGGTGCTGATCCGAGCCTTCCAGATACATATTGGCGGGGTAGCCAAGTTCCGGATGCGTGGCTTCCAGAACCGCATGATGCGATGCGCCGGATTCAAACCAGACATCCAGAATATCGTTGCCCTTGCGAAGTTCGGGGGTATTAAATCGATGGGCGGCAACGGTGGTGCCTTCGGCAGTCAGGGCGGTATCCACCCATTCCGCGGTGCCGAGAATTTGTTCCGGCGTATGGGTATACCAGCAATCGGCACCATGCTGGCGCACATAGTCCGCGACGCGCCGAACCGATTTTTCGGTCAATAGAATTTCACCATCGGCGGTAAAAAATGCCGGGATGGGAACGCCCCAGGAACGTTGGCGGGAAATGCACCAGTCGGGCCGGGTTTCCAACATGCCGGCAATGCGGTTTTTGCCCCAGGCGGGAATCCATTGCACGTCATCAATAAATGTCTTCGCGGTCCGCAGCAGCGGGCTGCTGCCGCCGGCGCGGACGAACCATTGTTCAGTGGCGCGCAAAATCGTGGCCTTGCGGCACCGCCAGCAGTGCGGATAGCTGTGATCAATTTCCTGACGATGAAGCAGCCGCCCGGTATCCGTCAGACGTTGCACGATCAGTTCATTGGATTGCCAGATGCTCTGGCCGCGCAGGAAATCCGGCACGCTCTGATCGTAACGGCCATCGGCAAGAACCGGGCAGTAGACATCCAGCCCGGCCTTACGGCCAGTTTGATAATCTTCCGTGCCGTGGCCGGGGGCAATATGCACCAGACCTGTGCCATCATCCAGGGTGACATAATCCGCGGGAATAATGGTTTGCATGCGCACGGAGTCCAGCGGATGGGCATAACCAATACCCGCGGCGATTAAATCCGCCCCCGTGATGGCCTCGGAAATTTTGTAATGAGCAATGCCGGCTTGCAGCATGGTGGCGGGAATTCGCTTGGCCGCCAGAATCAGAACCTGCGGGCCATGGTGTTCAAAGGTCGCCACGGCATAGTGATGTTCGGGATGTACCGCCACGGCCCGATTGGCGGGAATAGTCCAGGGCGTGGTGGTCCAGATCAGCAAATCAGCGTGGGGGGGCTTGGTGCCCCATGCCGCGGGCCACGAGCCGGTGCTCAAATCCATGGAGAATTTAACAAATATGGAGGTATCTTTTTTGTTGGCATATTCCAGTTCGGCTTCCGCCAGGGCGGTCTGATCAAAAGTGCACCAATGCACGGGCTTGCGCTGACGGAACACCAGTTCATGTTGCAGCAGGCTACCCAGGACATCCAGTACGCCGGCTTCATAAGCCGGATCAAGCGTGAGATAGGGTTTATCAAACTGCCCCAGAATTCCCAGGCGTTCAAAGGAATCGGACTGCAATTTGACATATTTCATGGCATAGTCGCGGCAGCGCTGGCGGATTTCACCGGTGGAAAGTTCGCGCATTTTAGGGCCAAGTTCTTTCTGAATAGCACTTTCAATGGGCAGGCCGTGGCAATCCCAGCCGGGAACATAAGGCGCGTCATGGCCCTGCATGGTGCGATATTTAACCACCATATCTTTGAGGACTTTGTTGATCAGGTGGCCCATGTGAATATCGCCATTGGCGTAGGGGGGGCCATCATGCAGTACCCACTTGCCTTGCGTGTGCGGGCGAGCGCGGATGCGCTGATAGAGGTTTTGGGCTTTCCAGCGGTCCAGAATTCCCGGCTCGCGCTGAGTAAGATTGGCCTTCATGTCAAAGCCGGTCTTCGGCAGATTAAGCGTCGTGCGATAATCGGCGGCGGGCTTGGGTGATACATCCGGTGATTGTTCTATTGTCATCTGGTTCGCGTCAACCTAATTCGGAAAAACATCCAGCCCCGTGGCCGGCTGGCCGCAGGGCCAATTCTATAATATACCTTGAAAGTCGACCGCGTGGAAAGGAGAGTGGCGTGCTTTGCGACGAAAACGCCACCCGCGTAAAGTGTCGCGCATCCGAGGGTGGCTTGAGAAATCGGTGGGGGCATTGACATATTGTGCAAAAACTTTACAATTTGAAGTTTTCGGGCGTGGCGGAACCCCGGGGTTGTATGTGTAAGCGTCCCAGCCGCCGCCGAGTGAATGCAGTAATGCTAGATAGAGTATCATTATGACAACAACAGCCAATCCAACCCGTCACCGCATCGCCAAGTCGGCGTGCCGCACAACTTTAGCCCGCGTGGGACATACCGATAATCGGTGGTATGTTGTGGATGCAGCGGACCAGACGCTGGGTCGTCTGGCCAGCAAGATTGCCGTACGTCTGATGGGCAAACACAAGCCGTCGTATTCCCCCACGGTGGATGTCGGCGATTACATTATTGTGATCAACACCGGCAAGATTAAGGTATCTGGCCGCAAGCTGGACCAACGTGAATATGATTATTACACCTACTACCCCGGTGGCCACAAAGTTAAACCCTTGAAGGATTTGCTCAACCGGCATCCTGAAACGGTCTTTGAATTGGCGGTCCGTCGGATGCTTCCCAAGACCACGATGGGTGTAAAAATGTTTACGAAGCTTAAATGCTTTAAAGATGACAAACATCCGCACGCGGCCCAGCGGCCCGAAGTGCTCAAGTTTTGAAGATATAACACGATAAACCCGTCCCGGCTTGCCGGGGTAACATAAAGGCAGAGGCAAACATAATGAGTGAAACCACAACATCCGCAGCACCGGCGATCAAGCCCCGTGGAGTAATTACCGCCGGCGGCAAAACCTATTATCTTGGCACCGGTCGGCGTAAGAAGTCCGTGGCGCGCGTGCGTCTGGTTGCAGGTCAGGGGAAGTTTATGATTAACGATCGGCCCCTGGATTCGTTTTTTACAGAATCCCGCGACCGTACCATGGTCAACGCGCCATTGGTGTCAGCTAATCTGGCCGGTTCCATGGATGTGCTGGTGAATGTGCACGGCGGCGGGCATACCGGGCAATCCGGGGCAATTCTGCAAGGCCTGGGCCGGGCATTGACACTGTATGATGCCACGTTGCGTAAGTCCATGCAGGATGGCGGATTCCTTACCCGTGACAGCCGCATGAAGGAACGTAAGAAATATGGTCTGCGTGGCGCACGCAGAGCTTACCAGTTCAGCAAACGCTGAGTTGCCATGTACCAATCGGGATATTCAAAAAGCCGGAAGCGTGACTTCCGGCTTTTTTCTTGCGCCGGTTGTTGAAACTCGCTACGCCCACGCCCCCCCTTGCTACAGGGTCTTTTAGTTTTCCCTTTATTCGGTCCTTTTCGTCCTATGCCGCTTTAGGAATGGACGATTTACTGGGAACTGTGATCGGGATGTCCCTCGAAAATCTACGCAGGCCCGAAAACTAAAAGGCCCTGCCGCTTGCTAGATGCTACCCCAGCATTGTTATCGTTTTACGGTTCATGTTATAATACCCTATATGTATAGCGGCGATTTAGGGTGTATTACGCGGAACCCGGCGGTGATGGGAGGAAAGCCATGTATTCGCGGGCTGCGCGTCACCGTTGGAATGGTGGTCGGACTTTTGGCGGCGGGACGCTCGGTTCCGGAAATTCTTCTCGCGTACCCCTATCTTGAGGAATCGGATGTCAGGGCCGCGTTGGCGTATGCGGCGTGGCGCAGTGAGGAGTTTGACATCGCGCTGGCCAAACAGGCATCATGAAAATACTCGTTGATATGAATCTTTCCCCTGATTGGTGCTCCCTGCTGGGTGATCATGGCATGGAGGCAATGCACTGGTCGCGCGTTGGAGATCCACAGGCTCCGGATACTGATATTTTGTGGTGGGCTGAAAACCGTGGATACATCATTCTGACCCACGATCTGGACTTTGGGGCTATTCTTGCCGCGAGTTCCGGCACGGCACCGAGCGTGGTACTGTTGCGTATGGACGATGTAATTCCCGCCACCGCGGGAGCATTGGTGGCCTCAATTCTCGTGGAGCATAAACAGTTGCTTATAAACGGGGCCTTATTGTGTATTGAACCAGCAACGCAGTCGAATTCGAGTGCTGCCACTGCGCAGAAACTAAGCGGTTGACTTGTCACGGTTGGCATATCCCAGGAGCATCAAAACTAACTCGGTGGTGTGTTGTTAATGACCGTCTCCGCCATCAGCGGGAAGCTTCCGGTTGCTCTTTGATCGCCCGGTCTCGATGGCTGTCGAGATTGCCCGTTAAAACCCATCGCCGCGCCCGCGGTGGAAATTATCGGCGTTTGCGATTAAATTATCTTCATACCGGCGAAAATCCAATTTTCGGCGACGGTGGAGCTTTTCGTGACGAATAATTACCGGCTTTTAAGTGTTCTGATGCCCATTTTCAATGAATCGCGCACGCTGCGCACGATTGTGGATCGCGTGCTTTCGGCACCAAGCCCGGTGCCCATTGAATTGATATGTGTGGATGATTGCAGCCGGGATAACTCCTGGGAAATTCTTCAGGAACTCGCGACCGCGGATCCGCGCGTACGGATATTTCGGCACGAAAAAAATGCGGGCAAGGCGGCGGCGATTCATACCGCTGTGACCCATGTCACCGGTGATATTGTGTTGATTCAGGATGCGGATTTGGAATATGACCCGCGGGATTTTAGCGCGCTTTTAGCACCGATTGTGGAAGGTAAAGCCGACGCGGTGTTTGGTTCGCGTTTCGCATTTTCCGGCCAGCGACGGGTTTTGCTGTTCTGGCATGCGGTGGCCAATAGAATTCTTACCCTGTTGACCAACATGTTTCTGGATCTGAACCTTACGGATATGGAAACGTGTTACAAGGCGGTGCGGGCGGATATACTGTTGCAAACACCATTGCGAGCGCAGCGTTTCGGCATTGAGCCGGAAATCACCGCCCGGCTTGCCCAGTGGGGCATCCGTATTTATGAAGTGCCCATCAGCTACCATGGTCGAACCGCCGCGGAGGGTAAAAAAATAGGCCTTAAAGATGCGCTTGAAGCCTTAGCCACGTTGTTAAAGTGCTGCTTTCTGGACACGCGCTTCACCACGAATGAAGAATATTTTCTGCTGCAGACCTTTCGGCGCACGCGCAGAGTCAGCCGATGGAATTTTGATAAATTCCGACCTTTCATAGGGACCCGGGTGCTGGAGACCGGCTGCGGCATCGGCAATTTTGCCGAGTTTCTGCTGGATCGCCCGCGGTTGATCTGCACCGATGGCAATGAATTTTTTGTGGACATGACCAACCGGCGGTTCGGCCATCTTGAAAACATCCGTGTTCTTCACGTGGATATGTGTGATCCGGCCATGACCATTGATCTGCGTGATGAACATCTCGATACCGTGGTATGTCTCAATATGCTGGAACATATTGAAGATGACATGCGGATGCTCAAGAAATGTCATGAGATTCTGGAGCCGGGGGGAAAACTCATTGTGCTGGTGCCGGCAAATCCGGCGCTGATGAGTCCATGCGATCAGACGCTGGGCCATCGGCGGCGCTACACGCAGGAATCGCTGCGCTCGAAATTGACCTCCGCCGGGTTTAAGATCAGCCATACCTCGCAGTACAACACTCTGGGAGCATGGGCTTGGAGATGGAATAAATTACGCGGACGATCAGCGTTAACGGCGCGGCAAATAAAGCTGTTCCAATGGTTCCTGCCGCTGGCAAAAGCGGTGGATATGCTGCATATCGGTGGCGGATTAAGCATTCTGGCGGTGGGGGAAAAATAATCCGCGTCATCGCATGATCAGCCAGTTGGCCTTTCCATATTCAGCATCCATTGTTTGGCGGATACATCTCCATAGCCGGAAAATCCGGTCATGGAGCCGTCAGTGCCGATGACACGGTGGCATGGAATAATTACCGGCCAGGGGTTGCGGGCCAAGGCTCCCCCGACGGCACGCGCTGCGTGGGGGCGTCC
>JAJYGE010000269.1 GCA_021785155.1 Planctomycetota bacterium | reverse complement strand
TGCCCAATGCCAATCCATCAAATTACATGACTTCATTTAATAATGCCAATGGTGCCAGCAATTTGCCAACCAAGGGAATGTTTTGGGTAACACTTAAAACCAATTTTCCCATGGATAAATGGTTGGCCAGCCTGTCGGCCAAAGGTAAAAAACTCACGGCCGATCAGGCCGCGTTACCGTTGCCTTATCACATTACCGCTTTTTACCGCGTTGAGGTCCGTCGGCAGCGGCTTTTGGCCAATGGGCGGTGGTCCGCGTGGAAAAATATTAAAGGGTTGTATCTGGATCCATTGCCAACGCTGGATTTTCGCGCTATGAGTTATAGCCAGCGTTCCACGTTGCTCGGTCAGTTGGACGGAATTGTTTCCGAGATTTTAGATCCTGCGTTTTATGCCACGCAGCAAGTTCAGCGTCGTGCAATCGCCCCGACACCCAATTCCCAGCGCCCGCATCCTTCGATGCAGCCGAACAATATCGGCCCTCCGGGAGGCTTTGGTCTCCCAGGTGGATTCGGTCCTCCGGGTGGATTTGGTCCTCCGGGGGGGATTCCGACTCCGCCGCAGCCACAGGTGCATCAACAGCAACAGCCTGCAACACCTGCGCTGTCTCCATTTCAGGTGCAGGCTCAGCAGTCGCAACAGGTTCAGTTGCCGCCACTGGTGTTGCCGGGCCAGACAGTTCCAACCAATGGAAATTCCTCCGGTATTCCGAACGGATTTCCCGGCGGATTTCCTGGTGGATTTACGCCGCCGGGGGTTAATGGCACAAATTCCAATGTGCCGGCAGGCCCCGCCAGCCTCACGGATATGACCGAAGTCCCGGTGCGCTTCTACGATACGCATGTTACTCCCGGTGATACCTATCGTTATGAAATTCGGGTGGTAATGTTCAATCCGGTATTTAACTTTCCCAACCGCCTCGATAAGCCGGCATTGCGTCATGAGCAATGGTTGAAATCTCCGTGGAGCTTGCCAAGTCCATCGCTCCGCGTGAACAGTGATCTATATTTCTTTATATCCAGTGCGCAGGTTTCGCGCGGTTCGGTTAACTTCCAGTTATTTAAATGGGTGCGCGGCCAATGGCTTGACGGCAGTCAGACCGTCCGCTTAGGTGAGCCGATTGGTAACAAAGAATCCATTTCCGTCATTACCAGCAATGGAACCTTGGCTCCGAAAATTGTAAACTTCAGCACCGGCTATGTTCTGGTGGACGCCGTCAAGCAACCATCGAACCAAAGTGTTAATGTGATTCTTGATGGACCGGCTGATAAATTGGTTCTTCGGAATTCTCAGTGGGATTCGACAGACCCGCAATTGCAAAAACTCAATGATTTGAGTAATGAAATTGGAGCGCCGCCGCCGCCGGCAGCCGGGCAAAATCCCAATCCGTAACTTAGAAAATGTCGCCGGAAGAAAAAAAACGGCAGATAAAAATGGGATTGTGGTTGCAAGCGGACAAAATCGGTTTTAGGATACAGGGGTTTATCGGCGGGTTGTCGAACGAAGCACCTTGGCAAAACAAGGGTATAGAAGACATGTAGATGTTTTTTATGAGGTCAAGAGGTTGGCGGACGGTTGGTGCCGAACGCTATTTGGTTTGAAGTCTGATCGGGATCGGCGCATGTTAACAAGCCGATTCCACAGTTAATGTCCGGATGTAGGAGTAGTAGCCTTGAATACCCAGAAGCGCTCAAAAATTCTTGCTGTTGGTGTCGCGGGAGCTTTACTGGCGGGCGCAAGCCTTCCATTGCTTCCCTTTGCCATTGCCCACGCGGAAGCCCAGTCGTCGTCGTCATCGACGCTTCTGGATCGCGGAACGCAACTCATCAGCCAGCATGAGTATCAGACCGCCAAGCAGGTGTTGCTGTCCATAGACCCATCCAAGCTTAGCGCTGGGGATCAGACACGATTGGCATCGCTGCTGCAAAAGGCGGACGCAGGTATTGCCGGCATGTCAACGGATTTGACGGTATACCACAATGCCACCGCTTCACTGCAAGATGGGCACTACGCTCATGCGGCCAAACTCTTTCAATATCTCATCAAAAGTCCTGATGTTTCGCCGCAGCTCAAAAGTGAAGCAGCAGACAACTTGGCGCTAACGCAAGCCAAGCAACAACAATTGGTTCCGCAGATGAAGTCGCTGCTGCAGGATGCGGCTCACGCTTATCAGGCCGGCAACTTTGACCAAGCGGAAACGGATCTTAATAAGATTCAGGTTTCGGGGGTTGATATTGGCGATCAGGCCGATCTGGTTTCGCATTATCAGTACCTGATCGCTCAAAAGCGCGTTCAGCAAGTACGTGAACTTGAAGCAGCCCGACAGGCCAAGGTCGCTTCCATGCAAACCTCATCGGAGCAGAAAGCCGCCGCCGAGAAGAACTTGCTGGCTCAGCAACAGGCTCAAGAAGCCCAAAGAGCCGCAGCCACTCAGGCTGCGCAAACGATGAAAGATCAGCAAGCCGCCAAAGAAGCGGCAGCGGAAAAACTCGCTGCCCAGCAGCATCAACGGCAACTCGCCGAAGCCGCGGCAGCCGCAAAACTTGCGGAGCAACAGAAAGAGGCGCAACAGAAGTTGATGGCTCAGGAAGCAGCGGCGAAAAAACTGGCCGAAGAGCGGCAGGCGCAGCAGGCCAAGGCCGCTGCCGCCGCACAAATGGCGGAGCAGCAGAAGTTGGCAGCGGAGAAGGCCGCCGCGTCTCGCAAATTAGCGGAAGAGAAAATGCAGGCTCAACAGGCGGCCGCTGAACAGGCAGCCGCTGCCAAACTCGCGCAACAGCAGCACTTGGCGCAGCAGCGGCTTCTGGCCCAGCAGCAAACCCAGGAACAACAGGCTGAACAGGCGCGGCAAGCGGCAGCGGCACTTGCCGCACAACAGGCCGCTGCCATGCAGGCCCAGGCCGCGGCTACTCAAAAGGCGGCGATGGAAGCACAGCAACCCAAGCCGGTTGCCACTCCAGTTGCAGCGCCGGCTCAGGCATCTCCTACGCCAGCGCCAACTCCGGTGGTTGCCCAAGTAGCTACCCATGCTCCCACACCTGCACCTGCACCTAAACCGACGCCGGCTCCGGTCATGGTGATGTCGCCAGCAACGGCCCCTGCCAAGGCCGCGCCAGCGACCAGGCAAGCAGCACCGGTTACCGCGGTTGCCAAGCCATCCTTGGCGGAAATTGAGCGCGAACGGGCCGCCGCCCTGGTGGTACGAGCTGATTCCGACCTACGCAATGCGGATTATCAGCAGGCGGTTGCGTTGTATAACGATGCCTTGGCTCTTGATCCGAAAAACGAGGCCGCTGCAATGGGGCTTCGGAACGCCCAGAAGCTGGCGTTGGGGCAATCGCCTGGCTTGCTGTCACAGCAAATTTACGATCAGGCCATTCAGGCCCAGCGTGCCCATGTTCTTTTCGATAATGATTTGGAGCTTTCAAACAAAGCTATGGAGGCCGGTAAATATCCTCAGGCCGTGGATCATGCCAACGATGGCTTGGCCACCATTGAAGCGGCCCGCGGCATTCTGACCGCCGGCGACTATAAAGAAATGAAGGCTCGTGCGGATCAGCAGCTCGCCATTATCGAACGGCAACAGGCACAAGCTCAATCCATCGCCCAGGCCAAACGTGCCCAGGAAGTAACACAAAGTCAGATGGAGATTGAACATCAGTTGGCTGTTCGTCGCCAAGAACAGATCAATCAACTCATGGGGCAGGCCCGCGAGTACTTCAAACAAATGCAATATCAGCAGGCGTTGGATACACTCAATCAGGTCATTGCGATTGATCCGCAAAACAATACCGCATTGTTCATGCAGGAAATGGTTTCCGATCAGATTCAGTACAACGCCTGGAACAAATACCATCATCTCCGTTCCGAATCTGAGCAAGCCCAGGAAGTTAAGGGGCAGGAATATATGATTCCCTACCCTAATTTGGAAATTTATCCGCAGGACTGGCCGGAACTAAGCCGGATGCGCGAAGCGGAACAGCATAGTTCTCAGTCCCCGGCGGACAAAGAAGCTCGTTTATCGCTGGCTCGGAACGTGTCAAAAATTGTTGTCAATCAGCAGCCATTCTCTAATGTTGTCCATCTATTGCGGCAACAAACCGGCGCCAATATTGTCGTAAACTGGAATGCGTTGAATAACGCCGGCGTACAGCGAAACACGCCGATTAGTTTGACATTACGCGGTGTTCCCTTTGAGAAAGTGCTCTCACTGGTGCTGCAGCAGGCGCAGGGAACCGGTGGCACACAATTGGGTTATAGCATCAGTGGTGGCGTATTGACCATTTCCACCAACGATCAATTGGCTCAACAGAAAACCACACGCGTGTTTGATATTCAGGATTTGCTCGTGCAAGCCCCGAATTTCACCGCGCCGGCGTTTAACCTCCAGAATCAAAGCAATAGCAGCGGCGTACAGATCAGCAGCGGCAGTTCCGGCGGTGGTGGCGGAGCGGGAAGTTCAAACCTCTTTTCCGGTGCCGGTGGTAGTGGTGCTGGTGGCCAAGCGCAAGCCGGAAAAACCCGTGCTGAAATGGTCAAGGAAATCACTCAGTTGATTGAAAACACGGTTGCTCGAAATTCTTGGATTGACAACGGTGGTACCGTTGGATCCGTTCGTGAAATTAATGGCCAATTGGTTATTACCCAAACGCCCAATAACTTGCAAAAGGTTTCCGGGCTGCTGAAACAATTGCGTGAAACGCGCTCTGTCGAAATTTCCATTGATGCCCGCTTCCTTTATGTAACCACCGGGTTCTTAAACGATTTCGGTTTCTCTTGGAGCTTGGGGTTCGGCAACATGTTTGGTTCTGACGTTGGCCAAGTCGGCGGTGTGGGTACCAACACCCCCAGCATTTCCGGACCGGTTAGCATTACCAATGGTACCTCAACGTATACCGCTAGTCCGCCGGCAACCGGTGTTCCTAACTCGATTTCTTCGACGTATAGTAACCCGTCGCTTAGCCTAAGTGGTGGTATTCTTTCCAATTATCAATTGTCTCTGTTATTGAATGCCACGCAGATTAACAAGCGCAATACGCTGCTGGAAGCCCCGCGAATCACGCTGTTTAATGGCCAACGAGCCACGATGATCGTGGAAGACGTTCAGAACTACGTTCAAAGCTTTACTCAAACCGCCGGTACTGGTGGTTTGGTTGGTGGTGTCGGTGGTGTTGCCACGAATTTGGATGTGTTACCATTGACAACTGGATTGAGCCTTTCAGTTCAGGCAACAGTCTCTTCAGATGATCGTTATGTCATCATGACCATCCAGCCTCAGTTGTCCCAGTTGCTGAGCCTTCAAACGTTTAATATCAATGGGCAAAATACCGCAACCGCCAGCGCTTCAACGGCACTGCCCGGCTTCGTCCAATTGCCGGATACGCAGATCACAGAAGTGTCCACGACGGTATCGGTTCCTGATGGCGGAACGCTGCTTCTGGGCGGCGAACGCCTGGCTGGTGAAACCACAATTGAGGCCGGCGTTCCGATACTTTCACAGATTCCGATTATTAACCGCCTGTTCACAAACAGCTCAACAGCCAAAGATAATACGGTACTCTTGATTCTGGTTCGTCCGCGAATTATTATCCAGAAAGAATTTGAGAAAAAGCAGTTTGGTCGCAATTATTGAAAATAAGGGCAACGATCCCTTATTCCACCGAAATACGGGCCGGGGGTGTTTACATCCCCGGCCTTTTTGCATTGATTGTGCCGCCCCCTGCTTGTTTTTTCACCCTATTGTGCTAAACTATAGAGCTTTGTAATTGCCGGTGAACCGGTTGGCGCTTGGCACGGAGTGTGCGGTTATGTCATTAGATCGAAGCCTCAAGGGTAAAAGTACTTTGGAACGTCACCGTAATGTTCTCAAGAGAGCAGAACGCATTGACATGCTTGAAGATAACGATAAATGGAGCGAAGGGAAGTCTGGCGTGTACAACCTCCCCAAGGTTGCTCATCGCAAGGCGGTAGCCGCCAAAAAGGCACCCAAGGCTGAAGCCGCTGGCGCAACCGCCGCCGCACCGGGTGCGGCCGCAGCACCTGCTGCCGCCGCCGCTGCTGCCGCCCCTGCGGCAAAAGGTAAGAAGTAATCAACCAGAACTTCAGGGACATGGGAATTTGCGAAAGCAATATCCCCATTGGCTTGCGGCTGTTTTTATACAGGCATCGCGGAATATGTCCCCAGAACCATAGGTTTTTATGCCCTGTAGCCGGATTGGCAATTCGAGATTCTCATGGCTCGCCAACGGTCTTTATCAACAAATATGTTCCGGCCGGGAACTCTTGTTCTGGCCGCGCTTTGTCTGTTGGCCGGCATCTGGTTGGGGCACCTGCGGAACAATACTCCCGCAGCCCACCCACAGGTAAATAGTTCGCTGAAAGTCTATTTCTCGCCGGATGGCGGTGCCACACGGGAACTCGTGCGGCTAATTGATTCCGCCCAAAAAAGTGTTGATGTTCAGGCTTACAGCTTTACCAGCAAGCCTGTCATCAAGGCCCTGATACGTGCCAAGGACCGCGGCGTAGACGTTGAAATTATCCTGGATCGGTCCAATGTTGCGCGCAAAAATTACCGCACGCACACGTATCGCCGCTTAATCAGCCCCGGCCTCGACGCCGTCTATACCGCCGGTATTCCCACATATATTGATGACCGCTATCTGATCGCCCATAACAAAGTGATGCTCATCGACGGCCACATCCTCATTACGGGAAGTTTCAATTTCAGCTATGCCGCCGCCCATTTCAATGCGGAAAATATGCTGGTAATAAAAAACATTCCGGCCTTGATCAAACAATATCAGACGAATTTTGAGTTTCATGAGAAAACCAGCCAACGCTACAAACCCGGCCTGATTCTGGAACACCAGTTCCATTTTCCGCGTTATCATTAAGCATCACTCTTATATTTCTCATGCAGCCGCATTGCGCGTGCGTGGCCGCTATTGGTGGCTGGGGCCGTCTTTGCCTGAATAACCCGCACATGTCCGCGCTATGAACCACGTTTACCGTCGGGCTTCGGGATGTGAATGATATTCCGGCATGAGATAACCATCGCGCCTTATACCGGCGCACGATGCTTTACCAGTACGTTTTATCGCCATCGCTTTTCTCCTTTTGCTTGCGATGGCAACAGCTTTTCATATTCCAATGACCAATGGAAGGCGGGTGTCATACGACGGACGCACAACACCGCAGGAAAATATCGGATAAAACGGATAATACGAATTAGGGGCACAGGAACGGCAGAACCCCTCACCAAACGCCAAGCGGTTGATGCAACGCGAACAGCACTGAAGTGGCGATAATTGCTGATAATTACTGATAAATACGGACAGATACTGACGGCTCACGTCAGCGAACTGCTGCGATCCATATTCGGCAATACCATCGGTGCAGCGCCGGCGGTGGGTTGTGATCCTGCCAGCACTTTGACGGATGAAAATTCATCCAGGTTCAGCACCACTTTTTCGCCATCATCCTTTTGAATAATCAGGCGATCCAGCCAAAGCCGGTTTTCTTTATTGCGGGCGAACCAGCTTCCTGACTCCTGTCGCTCCTGCCGCAACACCGTCCCGATAACACTGATGGGGTAAACGTGCGATCTCTGGGCGATTTGCTGCGTGACTTCCACCCGCGTGCCGGGGCTATAAAGCAGGGTCTTTTGAGAATCATTTAATGCGGCCGATGTTTGCGATTCATTCAAGGGTGGTTCTCCTGCTCTATTCAGCCGGGCTGTATTGCACATGCTGACAGAGAAATTCCAACAATTCAACATACCCTCTGCCCGTCCGGCAGGCAAGTGCCATTTGGTATCATGCACGCTGGGACGTGTGGGCATTGGTTGGCAATATCGTGTAAACTGATCGGGAGAGTAATGGGATACGAGGACGGTCGGCAAAAAAGCTGGTCTGGCGCTGGTTATGACTGAACGACAACATCCAACCCTGCCACAGGTGCATATTCTTAAAAAGGCGATCGACATTTATCTGCCTTTGGCTTACCCGGCGGGGCATATTCCTGATGTGGTGCAGGCACGGATTGCTCCGGTGGCAGCTTCGGCAGATACTGACTTCATCAAACCCGAATGGTTTGAACCCGCGGACAAGGATGGGCGGGCGGTTTATCGCCTGCGACTCGGGCAGGTGGCTTATCCACACATGAAGTTAAACGTGGAGGAATCCCCGGACCGTACCGGTTATCTACTGTTGGCTGATGCCCATGATAATCACCTGATGGCTCCCGAAACATCCCCGGATGCGAAATTTTTAAGTGAACTGCGAAAAAACAATTCAGAACTGGTGGAAAAAATCCAGACCGCCTGGACGCAGGCGGGGCTTCCGACCTTCCGGAATTATTTCCGCGCAACGATGGAACGGCGGGCTCGCGCAAAATAAATATCGGCACTTTCGCGATGGCGCGATTTCTGATACAAACTTACAAGTTTTTTTCCTCGACGCTGGTGTAAAAGGTTGTTGACTCATGCCCAAAAGAACGGACATTAAAAGTATCCTCATCATTGGTTCCGGCCCGATTGTCATCGGACAGGGTTGTGAATTTGATTATTCCGGTACACAGGCGTGCAAAGCCCTGAAGGAAGAGGGCTACCGCGTGGTACTGGTAAATTCCAATCCGGCCACCATCATGACCGATCCTGACATGGCGGACCGCACGTATATTGAACCGCTGACCGTTGAAGCGGTTGCGAAAATTATTGAAAAAGAGCGCCCCGATGCGCTGCTGCCCACGCTGGGCGGACAGACGGGGTTGAATTTGTCCGTAGCCCTGGAAGATGCGGGCATTCTGAAAAAATTCGGCGTACAGATGATCGGCGCCACGCGGGAGGCCATTCATCGCGGAGAAGATCGCCGCAAATTCAAAGCCATCATGGAATCAATTGGCCTGAAATGCCCGCGCAGCGGACTGGCGTACAACATGGAACAGGCCAAAAAAGTGGCCGAAGAAGTCGGTTTGCCCTGCATTATCCGGGCGTCATTTACCCTTGGCGGCACGGGTTCCGGCGTGGCCTGGAACATGGAAGAATTTGAAAACATCGCCCAGCGCGGTATCGACGCCTCGATGATTAATGAGATTCAGATTGACCAATCGTTGATCGGCTGGAAGGAATATGAACTGGAAGTCATGCGGGACAAAGCCGACAACGTTGTCATTGTCTGCAGTATTGAAAATTTTGATCCCATGGGCGTACACACCGGCGATTCAATTACGGTAGCACCGGCGCAAACGCTGACGGACAAAGAATATCAACGCATGCGTGACGGGGCCATTGCGGTGATCCGGGCGATTGGGGTGGAGACCGGCGGATCGAATATTCAATTTGCCATCAACCCGGCCAATGGCGATATGGTGGTGGTGGAAATGAATCCGCGGGTGTCGCGTTCCAGTGCTCTGGCCAGCAAAGCCACGGGATTTCCCATTGCGCGCATTGCCGCC
>JAJYGE010000253.1 GCA_021785155.1 Planctomycetota bacterium | reverse complement strand
TTACGGGTCCGAATACAGCCGACCAATGGCGGGGGAGGACACCCGCACCCCCAAGCGGCGGTTGTCCGCGGTTCCAACCGCTCCGCACATGGCACCAGCTCCGCCAGTGGCGTCGGCGTTTTTCGCCGCCGCGCTGCGTCAAACCGCCTTCCGTCGCTTCAGCAACAGCAATCCCAAGCCGCCTATGGCGAACACGCCCAGCGTGGCCGGTTCGGGAACGGGTGCCATCGCCACGTTGGCGATCTCAACGGTGTTGTTGCTGTTAGTGCTGTTGTTGAGGAACTCAACGTTCGTCGACGCCGAAGTTGCCGTAAAGGTCAACGTAAAGGGGTTGAATTGCGCCTGCGATATACCCGGCACCTGGGTGGTTATGGTGTTGCTATTTATCGCGTCCGTGAGAACCACATTCAGCACATCCAGCCCCGTCGAGTCGATGTTTCGCCCCGCCGCGAGGTAGGACAGAGTGTAGGACTCCCCAGCGGTAGTCGCCACAGTCTGGGATAAATAATCACCAGTAAACTGCATGATACCATAATAAGAATTGTCCGGTAAGTTCAAGGTCGTTGGAGTAAATGGTGCGCCGTAAGCAGCATTTGGTGCTGTTCCGGACGTGCCATTAACACCCGGCTCCCAAGTCCCGTTCCCGACGGTGAACACGGTCCAATCTGTGGGGGCCGCAGGGTTGGTGTATGGATTACCGTTGTAGGTGCCGGATTCGCCGCTGTAGCCGGGCCACACTAAAAAGCTGGCTCCGTTCGCCGAAAAATCACCATTTTGGATCATATTGGCCGAGGCCGTGCCAGCCAGCCCAGCCACTGCCGCGACTGCCAGCGCCATAGCCGCAATGCAACCGCCACGAGAAATTACTGATGAACGATTGGAATACATAAGCGACTCCTTCCGCTCCATATTGGAGCTGTGTGAACTGTCCATTAGCCGAACGGACGACGGTTTGCCGCAACCATCTGCGGCGGATGTAACACTACTGAATTTGGTGCTCATATCATATTTCCTTATATAAGCAACTACTTTGCTCTCCCACTCCATGCCAACCACATTGGCCGACAAATCTGGAGTTGAAAGCTCCATGCAGAAAACTCAAGCCGGCCCGCCTTGGCCAACTTACCAGAAAAATCTTTCCGCGCTACCTCCTTTCCTGCGGCTCACAAACGCCGCAAAAACTGCGCCGCGGATTCAACCAACAAGAGAAGTATAGCACATCGCAAGGGGCATTTGTTGTCCAATCCGGAGAATCTTATGTCCAATCCGGAGGGCTAAAAACTCCGCCCAACCATCAGCTTATTGAGCCGACATCAGCCCCGTAACGTTGTGCGTTTCCGTGGTATTGTTCACTGGTGGGGGGCGACCAAGGAGCGATGTGCCTGCCGGAGCATGATCGGGCTTGACGCGCCCGATGAACTGTGGCATTCTCTTTGGACATGCGGACAACAGTAAAACAACGGGGGGGCAGACCACCGGGATTGGCCACAGCGCCCCCGGCCATCAGGGCCTGCGCCACAACTTCGCCACGGGTATTGCTTTCTCTAAGTTGGTATTCGCCGGATATTCATCGCGGCATCGCGCATTATGCGGAACGGGCCAACTGGAGTATGGACCTAAGTACGGTGCATAGTTCATTGCTGCCGATCAGATGGGATGGCGACGGCATTCTTTGTACTGCGGGTGTCAACTCCACCGTGGATCGGCGAATCATCAGTTACCGCAAGCCGACGGTCAACGTCAGCACGAACGACCGGTTTCCCGCGCCGCGAGTGGCGGCCGATATGGACAAGGTAGTGCAAATGGCGGTTGAACATTTCACGCAGCGCGGGTTTGAACATCTGGCTTATTATGTCTGCACCGGCAATGTGACGGAAATGACGAAGCTGGAGGTTTTTCGGAGGGCTGTGGCCGCCGCCGGAAAAACATTCCATGCCATTGACTGTTCGCGTTACACCCATGTGTCGCGATTAAAGCAACTGGGCCGTCAGCTTGAACGGTTGCCCAAACCGCTGGCGGTGAACTCTCAAATTGATGAATTCGCGGCGGAAGTTATTCGGGCGGCGGTAAATTCGGGATTGCGGGTACCGGAGGATGTGGCGGTTCTGGGCTGCAACGATGATCGCTTGATCTGCCCGTTTACCCCTGTGCCGATGTCCAGCATTGACAATAATCTTGAAGGGATCGGCTACCGCGCGGCGGAATTGCTGGACGGTCTTATGCGCGGTGCGGCCCCGCCGACCGACCCGATTTTGATTTCACCACGCGGCATTACCGCGCGGCGATCCACGGATATTTTAGCCATTGCCGACCAATTGGTCCTCGCCGCACTGGAGATTATAAAAAACCGGTATCACGATTCGCTTTCCGCAAAAATCGTGGCGACGGAGCTGCACGTTTCCGAAAGGAAATTATTCGATTCCTTCAAGCGCCATCTGGGCCACAGTGTCAAAGAAGAGATCATGCAACGGCGACTTGAGCGAGCCGCCGAATTGCTTACGCAAACGGACACCAAGATACAAAACATTGCATGGCAAGCCGGGTTCGCCACCTTGAGTCAGATGACGAAAGTGTTTCGCCGTGTAAAGGCCACCACGCCGGGTGCCTTTCGCCGTGCCATGAGGCGCAGAGTCTTCTAGTTTTCCGGAATTCCGTCCAATTTAAGCGACTTGGGGCGTGGCAATAAATCCGAACCAGGGATCCGGGGTGCGCGTTTCCAGGACGAACCCTTCTCTAAGCGCCGGCATTTATGCCGTTGATTTCGCCGTTCGCCCGGAGAAATTGCCACGCCTGCGACTTATGTACTTTGATCACAACCAATCCTTGGCCTCCCGCCTGCGTTCACCATAATCGCCCCTATCATCGCCTGTCATGCAATTTTACGCCAGAAGGGAAAACCAAAACACGCTGCCGTCCCAATTGGTCATTTCAACATTGGCTTGACACGCCTGACACAGCCCTGACGAATAACCGTAAGGGTAATTCGTCAGGCTTGGCGTATTTGCCCACCGCTTCCATTGTGGTAGCGGAGTTTGCTATAATGTCGCCGTGTGAAAGCGCTTGGTGCGGTTACCAGAGCGTAATCAGGACAATGAATTGAAATGACGCATTGAATCGTTGTGCTCAGTCATGGATGGCGGCCCGGGTATGTTCAAAATAGTTACCTGTCTCATCGCTTTTTTTGTGGTAGCTGGATTGCTGTTTGGCATCCGCCAGAAGCGATTGGATCTTACCAGTCAGTCCGCTCACATCTCCGCGCAGATCGCCCGGCGCAGAGAGATCTTATGGGATCAGCAGACAAAAATTGCGGCTGATACCAATCCGCTCGCGTTAGCCGCCCGAATTAAACAGATGCAAGCCGCCCAATCCGGCTCGCAGCCGACTTCGACGTCGGCAGGCATGATGATATATGCCACGCCGGTGTTTAAAGCCCCTTGAGGCCGCAGCGGATAATCCAGAGCGATGGACAATTAACAGATGGCGATTGACCGGGCGCGCGTCTGGAAAGTAACGACGGGAAAACCTTGATATACAGGCGCAGATACGATGATGGAAAACGGTGACAATCAGGTACGAGCGCTGCGCCGGGCGGATTGGCTGACCACATTGGTGCTGTTTTCTTCCGCCGTTTTACTAATTGGTCTGGCGGGCCGCGTCATGTGGCTTCAAACCCATGTTACGCGGGCCGATGTCGGCAGCCTGAAATCCCAGCACGATGTCCGCGTGACGCTCATGGCCCGCAGGGCCTCCATTTACACCGCCGATTCCACTTTGATCGCCGGCAGCGTCCGAATCTACAACATGTTTGCCGACCCCGGCTACATCTTTGATCCGAAAGGCAACCTTAACGCGCTGACCGGATCGCAACTGGTTGCATCCCACACAATTATGGCCAAGGCCATGGGCCGACTCCTCAATGAAAATCCCGATGATTTTATCGCGTGGTTGAAAACGCGGCTCTATTACAATAATGGCGAATTGCGGCGGTTTGTCTGGCTGAAGCGTGACGCCGATCACGCGTTCCACCACCGTTTTGAAACCATCAAACGTGCCTTGATCGCCAAGTCCCGCCTGGCGCTGCGGCATCATCATCCGGCGCTGGCGCAGGAGTATTTTCACGCCTTGGATGGTATCGGGTTTATTCTCACGACGCGCCGTGTCTATCCACTGGGAAATTTCGCCGGGCAGGTCATTGGCTTCTCAAACTCTGAACGCGGACTCAATGGACTGGAAGAACAATTGAATTCTCTGCTTGTGGGCCGCAATGGCCACGCGGTTTATGTGAAGGATGCCGCCGCGCGGGCGCTGTGGATTAAATCAAAGGGTTATCGCCTGCCGAGTGACGGCATGCGTGTGTGGTTGACGCTCAATACCACCATCCAGCAAATAGCGCAACATCAATTGGATAAGGCGGGAAAAGCATTTAAAGATCGCAGCGCCGTGGCCATTGTCATGAATCCCTGGAATGGTGATATATTGGCCATGGCCAATTATCCCGCTCTGAATCCCAATACCTGGCAGAAAACACCCGAGAATTTCTGGCGCAACCGGGCGGTCACCGATCCTTATGAGCCTGGCTCGGTATTCAAGCCGTTTAATCTTTCCTGGGCGCTGAAAGATCATGTTGTAACGCTTAATACCGTCTTTGACACTTATAATGGCCGATATCGGGATCCTACCGGACGACTCATTAAGGACGTTGGGGGTTGGCCGAGCCTGACCGTGGAGAATATTCTGGTCTATTCCAGCAATATCGGTATGACTCAAATTGGCTGGAAAATGGGAATTCCCATGGAATATCGGGCCATTCATGGCTTTGGCTTCGGACGCATGACGGGCTGTATACTGCCGGGTGAATCGCCGGGAATGGTACGTCCGGAATCGCAATGGACCAAAGGAATGGAGACCAGCGTGGCATTTGGTTATGGAATTGCCGTGACGCCCCTTCAACTTTGCCGCGGCTTATGCGCTATCGCCAACGGCGGCTGGCTGCCAACGCCCCAAATTATTAAGGCCGTTGAGGTAAGCCCGGGCAAGCTTGAAACCTGGTCCCAGATCGCTGGTCCGCAGCCATGGAAAAAAATTGTCCCCGCGGGTATTGAGAAGGAAGTACGCATGGCCATGGAGCAGGTAATGGTACGTGGAACAGGGCAATATGCCATTTCCCCCTTGTACCGATTGTTCGGAAAAACCGGCACCGCCAATCTGGCCATCGCCGGTCAGGATGGCTATCACGCCCACCAATACAATGCCACCTTTATTGCCGGCGGTCCGCTGCCTGATCCGCGTCTGGTCTGCGTGGTTTCGGTGCATGAACCGGACCCGCATCTGGGACATTTTGGCGGTACCGTGGCCGGGCCTGCATGTTCGGCCATTCTGACGCAGTCTTTGCGGTATCTTCAGGTACCCCCGGATCAGGGGCCGAAGACAGATCCCTGGTGGGGACGGGAATCACTGCTGAAAAAATTGAAGGGATTGAGCCACTGATGATGACACTTCACCGCCTGCTGCGGTCTGTACCACTGCCGTTGGTCAAATTGAAAGCCCCTGGCTGCGATCTTGATCCGGATATTGTGCGTGTTGTGGAAGATTCACGCATGGTGCGCCCCGGGGATTTATTTGTCGCACGGGCCGGCACGCACAACAATGGACAACGCTTTATCGCGGATGCCATCCAGCGCGGTGCCACGGCCATTGTTACGGATCGGTCGGCGTTATTGCCGACATCATCGACCATACCGGTTGTGCAGTGCGATAATCCGGCACTGGCTCTCGGATGGCTGGCCCAGGCGATTCACGATTTTCCGGCGCGGGCAATGAAATTGCTTGCGGTAACGGGCACCAATGGCAAAACCACCACGACGTATTTAATCCGCTCCGTAATGCGACAGGCAGGGATCATCTCCGGCCTGATCGGCACGGTGCAACTTGATGATGGTAAAACCGTGCTGGACAGCCCGATGACCACGCCCGGTCCGGTGGAATTGGCCGACATTCTGGCACGCATGAAGGATAATGGTGTCCGAGCTGTGGCCCTTGAGGCCAGCAGCCACGCATTAAGCCAGGGGCGTCTGGCCGGGCTGGATATTCAGGTGGCGATGTTCAGCAATCTCACGGGCGATCATCTGGATTATCACGGCACAATGGAAAATTATGCCGCCGCCAAGGCCCTTCTTTTTGAATCACTGGCCCCAGACGCCTACGCGGTAATAAATGCCCAGGATGCCTGGAGTTCACGCATGATCCGTGACTGCGGAGCCAAAACAATTTCTTATGGAATTGATTGCCCGGCGGATTTTTCATGTGCCATTCATTCCATGACCGCCGCCGGAATGGATCTTTCCATCCGCGGCCCCGATGGCGCGGTCTGGAATTTTTGGACCGGACTGGTGGGACGGCACAATGTGCAGAATATTTTATGTGCGGCCGCCGCTTGCTGGGCGGTGGGTGTGGCACCGGAGTATATCGTTGCCGGTATGAAGGCCGGCGATAGTGTTCCGGGTCGCCTGCAGCCGGTGGTTCCCGTCGGCACGACACGGCAGGAGATGCTATTTGCGGTGCTCGTGGATTATGCCCATACCCATGACGCACTGGAAAATGTTCTCAAGGCCCTGCGCGGAATATCCCGAGGTAAACTGATCTGCGTGTTTGGCTGCGGTGGCGATCGTGATGCCACCAAACGCCCCAAAATGGGTGCGGTAGCGGAGCGGTTGGCCGATACCATTATTGTGACCGATGATAACCCCCGTACCGAGGCTTCATCGGTTATCATTGAACAGATCAGGCATGGATTCTCAGGTGATATGGGAGATCGCCTGGCGGTGATTCCAGATCGGGCCGCCGCAATTCGCCATGCCATCAATATTGCCCAACAGGGCGATGTCGTATTGATTGCCGGTAAGGGACATGAAAATTACCAGATTATCGGCACGAGCCGACATCCTTTTGACGATGTTGAGCAGGCAAAAGCGGCACTGATGTCGCGGCTCGGATTAATAACGAACGGTAAAGCATGAAACCTTGGCCATTTCAACAGATTCGCCGCGTAACACTAAGTCGCTGGCTCAGCCGCGGCACGCGGGAGTTCAGTGGTCGCGTGAGCACGGATAGCCGCGATGTGCAATCGGGTGATTTATTTATCGCCATCGCCGGCCCGAATTTTGACGGGCACAATTTCATTTCGGAAGTCATTGCCGCCGGGGCCGCGGGGGTACTTACTTCCCGCGCATTGGACCAGACGGTTCTGGCGGCGGCCACGCAGGCCTCCGTCACGCTCCTGCAGTGTGATAACACTGTCCGGGGGCTCAATCGCCTGGCCGCCGCCTATCGGCGGGAATTGCGGGCGAAAGTTATCGCGGTGGGTGGATCCAACGGCAAAACCACGACCAAGCAGATTATTCATACGCTGCTTGCAACGCGATTTTCAGGTGTTGTCAGTCCCAGGAGTTTCAACAACAACATCGGTCTTCCGTTAACCCTGCTGTTGGTGGAACCACAGCATGAATACGTGGTTTTGGAAGTGGGCACCAATGCGCCGGGAGAAGTGGAATCATTGGGACAGGTGGCCGTGCCGGACATTGTGGTGATTACCGGCGTGGGGTTGGAACACCTGGAATTTCTTACCGATATCAAGCATGTGGCACATGAAGAGGCGTCACTGGCACGGTTTGTGGCACCGGATGGACTGCTGTTTTTGACCAATGAATCGCCGGAATTGCTTTCCGCCCTGCGGCTGACGCGTGGTCCCCGATTTACGATCGGCAATGCCGGTTCGGGCGCTGATATGGAAGCCGCGGAAATTCATGAGGCTCTGGATGGAATTGATTTTGTTGTCAATGGCCGCACGAATTATCATGTACCGCTTCTGGGCCGGCACAATGTTTTCAATGCCATGCTGGCCATCGGCGTGGCGCGGCGTATGGGCCTGACCGACAATGAAATTCACATTGGCCTCAACGCGGTTAAGCCCGCGCCCATGCGATTGGAGCCTGTGCATATCGGGGCGCATCTGATTATCAATGACGCCTATAACGCCAATCCCACGAGCATGGCCGCCGCCGTTAATATGTTTGCGAATCTGCCGATTCCAACGGACCAATCCGGTGTGCGCCCCCGTCGCGTCGCTGTTCTCGGCGATATGCTGGAGTTGGGGCCGGGGGCGGGAGATTTTCATCGGCAAATTGGCCGGATCGCCGCGGAAAGCAATTTGGACGAACTGATATTGATCGGGCCGTTAATGCTTCATGCCTCTGAGGAAGCGCGGCAGAAGGGAATGTCGGCAGTCTATTTTAAGGATGTGGCGGCAGCCGCGCAGGAAGTACCCGCTCGCTTACAGAAAACGGATGCCATTCTGCTCAAGGCATCGCGCGGTGTACGGCTGGAAAAATTGTTGCAGGCTATTGAAATTGCGGAACATGGCGGTTCCGCGTTGTCACGGTGATCCGAAAAACGGAGGATAATTTCTTTTGCTGTATCTGTTGTATACATGGATGGCGGGGCATCACTGGCTGCCGGGACATTGGCCCATTGATGTGGTGATATTCCGGTCGGCCATGGCGATTATTTTCAGTTTCATCCTGGTTCTGGTGACCGGCAGGCCCGCCATTGAGTGGCTGCGCCGGCAAAAGCTGGGGGATCAGCCGGAGTTTAATCATGCCCAGATCAACGCCTTGACCAGTGCCAAAGCCAATACCCCCACCATGGGTGGGATTTTGATTATCATGAGTATCTTTGTAACCACGTTGATCTTTGCGAGACTGGATAATTTTTATGTCCGCATGGGCTTGCTGTGCCTGGTGTATCTGGGAACCCTGGGCGGATTTGATGACTGGCTGAAGCTGACCGCCAAACGCCGCGTGCCCGGCAGTCGCGACGGACTTTTCTGGTGGGAAAAACTGGTATTTCAGATCGGCTTGGGCGTTTTGCTGGCGCTGTTTATCTATTACCACGGTAAATATGATCAGGCCCACTATCTGAACTGGCCATTTCTGCCACGCCATATTGTTTTGCCCACATTTCTCTTTGCCATTATTTCCGTGGTTGTCATTACCGGTACCAGCAATGCGGTCAACCTGACGGACGGCATGGATGGTCTGGCCAGCGGCTGCATGGCGATTGTGGCCTTTGCTTTTATGATTTTAGCGTATGTCACTGGTGATGCGCGCTGGGCCGCTAATTTGCATTTCAACCATATCCGGTACGCCGGTGAGTTGGCCATTATCTGCGGGGCTATTACCGGATCATGTTTGGGTTTTCTCTGGTTTAACTGCAACCCGGCGCAGGTGTTCATGGGGGATACCGGGTCACTGGCACTCGGCGGAGTGGTGGGTTATGTGGCCATTGTCATTCGCCAGGAGCCAATGTTGCTCTTGGTCGGAGGCATATTTGTCATTGAAGCCTTAAGCGTGATGATTCAGGTGGGATATTTCAAGGCCACGCACGGCAAAAAAGTTTTTCTTTGCAGCCCGATTCATCATCATTTTCATCTCAAAGGATGGAGTGAGCCTCAGATTG